>JAFYTT010000200.1 GCA_017558715.1 Clostridia bacterium
CACCGAATGGTGTGACGGAATCGATCGTTGCTGCTGCATCGGAAAGGGAAAGACGTGTCTCATATTCCTTTTGATACATGTAATCAAAGGCGGGATGACGGAAGCGCAGGATGAGTTCACCGCCATGCTTCTGTACGGTCTGTTCTTCTTCGACGGAACTGTTGAAGCATTCATCATCGGGCGTGGCACCGGGAGCAGCATCTTTCCAAAGATCACTCTTGCCGATATTGATATGAATACCGTCGCGCTCCTGCCAGATCAGGGAACCGGTATCTCCGTCCCCGATCGGAATACCTGCGGTCGGACGGTTCAACGGTGTACCGAAATAGAGATCGTGACCCGGCAGTCGGTCGATTGCACCGGACAGCCATTTTCCGCTTGAAAAATCAAAGGATGTAATCATTGTGTTTTCCTTTCTGTATGTTGGAATCATTATGTCGTACGTTTATCATATCGTCTGCGATGTTTGGATGATTACTATCTTATTATATCATGGTATAGCAGTAATGTCTACTCATTATTTGCGAATGGTCTCCATTTATTGCAGAATCAAATCGGTTTACCTGTTTTTTGTGGCGAAAATGCAATTTTTGGTGAACATCCTCAAAATATGATAAGACAAGTACGGGATGTTGTGATATAATATCATCAAAAAAAGCTATATCATTTCAACAAGGAGTTGATACTATGCAAGAATTCCGCTTTCCGACCCAGCGCAGTAAGCTGAACGGACCCCCGGCTATCACCAAAAACGGTATCATCACATCCCACGGGTCAGAAATGTCCCTGTTCGTCTATCGGGGAAGACTGATGTATCTGGATGCAGGTCACTGCTGCGTTACCGACTATTTCACAGGGGAAGCCCATGCGCCGGTGCCGAATACCATGGGAACCTATTTTATGCAGGGATTCTGCGAAAACGATACTGTATATGCATTTGCAACCAAAGCAAACAGCGTTTACTGCTTTGTTACAGAAGATCTGGAGCATTGGAGCATCGGTGAGGTTGTACTAACCTTCCCCGACAATTTTGAGTTGTTCAACACCGCCGTTTGCCGCGGCGATCACGGTTATGTCATGGCAATCGAGTGTGGAGCCGCCTCGGACGCACCGTACCCCGGACGCGAAACAGAACGTGTGGACAAGCCCAATCCGTGGATTGGCGAAAAATTCACCGAATTCTTTGCATCCTCTGATGACCTTCTGCACTGGACACTTCTGCCGTTTGAAAAATCGTACACCCAAGAACGCTACAACGCCTGCCCCGCACTGAAATACTGCGAGGGATATTACTATATGTTCTGTCTGGAGGCGCTTCCGTGTTACCGATTTGCCCCGTATGTATACCGCACGGCGGACTTTGAGACATGGGAGATCGGCTACTATAATCCGCTGTTTGTACCGTCACGCGAGGATTTGTACGCCAAGGACGGCGTTGTCATTGATGCAGAACGGCTGGCGGAAACAAAGACAAATCTCAACACCAACAATTCCGATCTTGACATTTGCGAGTTCGACGGCAAAACCTACATTGTCTATTGCAGCGGCAATCAGGGCGTCACATGGGGCGGTCTGAACTGCGAGGCTGTATACGACGGCGAACTGTCCGATTTTCTGAAAGATCAATTCCGATAAATGCAAAGGAGTACTGTCATGAATCAACGCTTTTTCTGCGCATCTCTTTCTCTGCTTATGCTGATTCTTGCCGGCTGTCAGGATACCCCAAAGACGCCGGACAATGAAAGCACACCGTCCGGTGATACCGCAGCGGTTGTTACCGAGGATCCGTTTCTTGCCAGCCTGCCCGATGATCTTGACTTCGGCGGAATGGAGTTCTGCATCGGATATACAAGCGGATCTGAAGAAATAAACGAAGTGGCACCAGATGCGGAACTGACAAAGGGTGAGATTGTCGACGACGCTGTGCGTCTGCGCAACAGTTTGACCGAGGACCGTCTCAATATCCGGATTACGACCACTGCTGATAAAATGTGCAGCTGGACAGAGTTTACATCATTTGTTCAGCCGCTGATTATGGCAGGCGATACAACCTATGATGCTTTCGTCGTATGTGCATGGGGACTGTTCCAAAGTGCTCTCAACGGTCTGCTTCTTCCCATGCAGGACATCGAAACGATCAATTTCAGCAATCCATGGTGGGACTCCGAGTTGACCGACATGATCTCTCTCGGAAGCAATTCCATTTATGCTGCAACCGGTGCAATCAACTATCTTGATGATTATGCAGCAGTTGCGCTGCTCATCAACACGAAGCTGTGTAAGGAAATCAATCTGGAACTGCCATACCAGACGGTTCTGGACGGTAAGTGGACAATTGACCGCTTCTGCGAATATACAAAGGCATATTCAGCCGATCTCAACGGTGACGGTGTCTATGATGAAAATGATGCATACGGTATGATTTGCAATATGGGTATCCCGTATAAGTTTTCCTGCGGCAGCGGTGAGTCCTTTATCCAGATTGATGACAACGGATTTGCGACTCTCAACCAGTCCGAGCGTCTTTTCGATGTCATTGACAAGCTGTTTGTTCAGCTTCTCGACCGCGGCAACAATGCCATCTGTGTTGTGGAACGAAAGCTCGGCTACGATATCGGCAACGCCTTGTTCCCCAACGGTCAGAGCCTGTTCTATGTCGATCAGGTTGGCGGTATTGATTCCATGCGCAAGAAGATGGAAGATGATTTCGGTATCGTTCCGATTCCTAAGTACGATGAAGCACAGGAAAACTACTACAGTGTTTTTGATACTGCATACGGTACGGCATATGCGATGCCGACCACACAGGAGGATCCCGATACTGCCGGTCGCATCCTCGAGGTTATGGGCTTCTATTCACAGGACACCATTTATCCTGCTGTCATCGAAAAGAACATTCTTGTCAAGGGTATCCGTGATGAGGAATCTGCTGAAATGCTCGATATCATTTTCCACAACAAATTCTATGAGCTCGGACAGTGGGGTTCCTTTGTCTACGATGAAATGATGGGTATGGCCAAGAGTGGTGTCAACAAATTTGCCTCCAAAACTGCGTCCATTGCCAAGCGTACCGAAAAGGAATTTGCTGCGATCGCTGACTACTACGATTTTGACTGATCGGTAACTCCGATATACAATTACCCCCGACATTCATTTGGTTTACGGATGTCGGGGGTGTTCTGTGTCATTGAGGTTTTTGCAGAAGCCTGCCGGCGATGACAATCCATACCGACAGAAAAATCAGATCAAGAAACGGGAGAATCATCATGTATTGGATAGGTATCATCCGATAGCCGAACAAGGTAATCGACGTTCCCTGTGTTGCGGTAATGAATTGTGTACCGACAAAATTACCGAGGAATGTCACAATCATTGTCGCAAGACTGTGAAAGCCCAGATATGCTGTACGGTTTTCCTCCGGCATATGCTGATAACGGATTATGAGACATCATATTCAAGATATGTTTTGGCAATATGTTTTGCGCTCAATTGTTTTCCTCACGTCCAAAAAACGCACTTTCAAATGTCTTGACTCTTGCCGCGGCATCAGCCAGTATGGCGTGTGCGGTATCATCTCCCTGGCAGGCATCCCAAAGCAGCTGACCTTCGGTGAAGCACAGCTCATCGTGAACAGGGAAATACTGCTCGAGAAGGAACACCGTATAGCGAACGAGGCGGTAGGTTCCGACGACATTCGGCGTGGTTCCGTCGTAGTTGTCGACCGCTGCGGAATAACCGCCGCGGATGGACTCGGCAAATCCGTCAAACGACGGCTCCTTTGCAAAGATCACCGTCCATGCCATGTTGAAGCAGTTGTCAAGGGAGTTCCATGTCATGTGGCGTGTGTGTGCATCATCGCAGCCGACAATCGGCATATAGATGCCGTCTGCACGCATATCGTTCCAGAACGCAATCTGCAGATTGGATTCCATGGAACCCGGTTCCTGACCGCCAAGCACTTCCATCGCATCAAAAATTTGATGTTCGGCAAGATACCGCAGCATTGCGTTGCGCGTGTTGTGTGCCTCCCAGACCCAGAACGGGTGCGCCGCAATCGCAATACCGCCTCTGTCATGAATCATTTTTGCAATCCAGCAGCGCCATGCAAGATCCATACGCTCAACACCGAACGGCAGATCATCGGGCAGTGTTTCGGCAAGTGCTGCGACCTCTGCATTGCAGACATCTCTGTTTTCGTTGAAATAGGTATTCAATCCTTTGCCGCCGAAATCCGCACCTACATTTACTGCGTGAATGTAGGCATCCGGCACGTGAACCTCCTCACCTTTGTACAGGGCAAGTTCTGTAGGGAGGTCTTTCAGCGCGTTGATAGCGATCAGCGAACCGTCAATCAAATGGTGATCGGTGATTGCAAGATAATCAAATCCGGCTTTGCGGTACATCGCGGCGACCATGGCAGGGTCTTCTGTTCCGTCGACAGACGGGCAGGCATGACAGTGCGTATTGCCGCGCATCGGGGTGCGTTCCCACAAATCCGGTTCTGCCGCATACACACGCAGATCGATCAGCTGCTTCCAGCCATCTCCCTCTGCCGCGTGCAGACGGAGTGTATAGGTCTGCTCTCTTTCAAAAAGATAGATAAAATGCAGAATACCGTCATCATCGGCGCGGGCGGAAATACCGTCGTACTTGTCGCTGCAGCTGTATGTCAGAAGCACGGAGGAATTATTTTCTTCATGCGGAATGACGCGAAGCAGATACGATGCGCCCGGTGTCAGGGCATACTCCATGCCGCGTCCGCGCAGGGTGAACGCGGTTTCTTTTCCGGTACATACAGCGCGGGGGTAAAGCGCATAACATGAGATACTGTGATGAAACGCTTGTGTTTTCATATTGATATGGTCCTTTCTTCGGGGATTATCGTCGTTTATCCGATGCCGAGCAGAAGCCACTGTCCTGCCGCAAGGTGCAGTGTGACACGGTTTCCGTCTGACGATACGGTACCGGTGCCGTCGAGGCTGCGGCAGGTGTTGTGATCGCCGCAGAAACGGATGTCTGTCGTGACGGCTGCGTCCGCGTCAAAACGGTCACCCTCAAAATTGTCGTTGGTTACACCGTCGGTGTTGAGTACCAGAACCTCCCAGCCATCCTCTGTGCGGTTGTACTGCGTCTGCAGGTCGCCGCCGATCCGACAGGGAAGCATCCGGTCAAGCAGTTCTTCGAGTGCATCAATCGACACAATATTGTTGTGTGCTGCGGCAAAGGCAGGATCATCGGTCAGATCGATCAGATAATCATAGTGAGACAGAGCTGATTCCTGATCGGCGTGCAGAATGTCGAATACATCCGGATATCCGCCGCGGCGCAGGACATGTCCCGTGTTTCCGCGACCGTCTGTACCGAGGAGCGTGTGCATGGTACCACGGAGCTTTTTCGTCCATGTATTGGAAACCGGGTAGGACGGATCATCGCCGGGATAGTCCAGATAATTGTCGCGCAGCTGGACATCGAAGATCGGCAGATTTGCCGGCAGAACAATCGCAATCGGCGCAAAAGGCGTGCCGACATCCTCATGCTGTTCCTGATAGGAAAGGAAATCCCGTTTGGTTTGTCCGTACGGGCTGAGGTCATAATCGTGATAGTCGCGGAAGGTGTTGCAGACACCGTATTCCTCACCGATGACCGTCGCTCCGGCATGGTAGGCGAACCGCCACAGCCGCTCCTGCAAATTGATGGAGGTACCGCCGCGCTCACGATCCTCCGGTGTCCGGTCAGCGCCGGTACCTTTGTGCAGCTGATCTTCAGCCCATTCGTCCTGTCCTTCGCGCAGGGAAAACGGAATGGTCAGACCCTCTGCCGCTTGGTTGTAGCACCAACATTCGTAATAGATACCCCAGCGGATCGCGGCGGCGTTTGCCATACCGCGTGTGTAGGCAATCTGCATCCGGGCACCCGGAATCTGCCAACCGACCTCCGGTAAGAGCAGCTGCGCACCGTTTTCAATCTCAATACGCGGTGCCATATGATAACTGTCGGCGGGAATGAGACGGTTTCCCGTCATGCGGCAGCGGGTTTTGTACAGCAGACGGATGTCATCCAGGAACATCGCGCGGCTGACCGGATCACGGTGGGAGGACCATTCGTGGGGTGTCAGCGCTTCCAAAAACAGAGTCTCTTTGCCGGAGCGGACGTTCTGGAAGATTGCATGACGCTCTGCGGGCGTTGGATTCGGTGTTCCGCATTTCTCGTATAGCTCCGTGATCCGCCCAAAGTCACTGCGGTAGTTGGATGACCATTCATGCATCTGAAAGCCCCAAAACTTGTCCCCAAGCAGTGTGCGGTAATGGTGCAGAAGTTCCGGATCAAATGGGTAAAGATAGGGAAGACCGACACCGCCCTGTAAGCGGTCAATATAAAACGGACAGCGCAATTCCCGCAGCTTTTGTTCCAACGGACTTCCGACAGCTGCCATCTGATTGAATCGAAACCAGTCAGGGCGTTCACAGGCGTGCATGACCTTCAGACCGTCTCCGCGGCGGAACATACCGTGCTTTGACAGACCGTCCCAGCTTTCGGGGGTATAAGTATGTATAAAAGTAAACATCGCTTGATTACCTCATTTCTTTTATTTTCCTGTATAAACTGGGTATTGACAAAAGGAGATATATCGGATATAATGGAATAAAAGTGCTAATGGGGTGATTTTTTTGCGCAAGTCCATCATACTGGAGCCTGTCCGGGCGAGCATTATCAACTCTAACGGATATTGCAGAGAACACGATTTTTCATATCCACTGCATTATCATCCCTATACGGAGCTGTTCGTGTGCTTTGAAGGTCAGATGACGCTTCTGGCGGATAAGGAAATTGAACTTTATGCCGGCGATATGGTACTGATCTCCACATTGACCATTCATGGATATCGTTCCAGCGGATATACGACGTTTGCAACCATCATTTTCAATGACACACTGTTCGGCGATATCCCGGAATTGATGCTGTTCAATGAGCGCCCCCATGTATATCTTATGAAAAATTTGTCGGAGGAAGAACAGACAAGACTGTTCGGGCTGATAGATGATGTGATGCATTTCTATCAGGCAAATGACGATCCGATAACAGAATGCTACAGCCGCTTGCTGCTGATCTTTCTTTTGCGTCATGCGCTGCGTGATACATCGGCAGAGCTGGCACTTCCCTCCGATTCGGCACAGATCCTGAATCAGATTCTGTTTGAGATCCGCTCTCATTGTACGGAACAATTTTCCTTGTCCGATCTGGAACAGCTGGTGGGCGTCAACAAATACACCATTTCCAAGCTTATCAACCAAAGTTTGGGTTCGTCCTTTATGCAGCTTCTGAATACCTGCCGGCTGCAGCGAGCCTGCCGGCTTCTGACCGAAACGGATGAAACGATACTATTTATCGCCGGTGAGATTGGCTTTGGCTCGGTCAATACATTCAATCGGAATTTCAAAGAGCAGTATCACATTACTCCAACGGAATACCGTGCCATGTCCCGTACGGCTCACATG
>JAFYTT010000201.1 GCA_017558715.1 Clostridia bacterium
CCTGTACAACCAGGCAATCATCGACGGTATCATCCGTTCCGTTGCATGCGGTCACGAAGTTGAAACCGATCTCGCATTCCTCGATAAGTAAGATTTGTATTGAAACCATGACATTGACAGTTCGCTGCCGATGTCATGGTTTTTCTCCTATCCATTGCGTTTGTAAACCTTCAAAAAACAGGTGACACATATGATCAATCGTATAATAGATGTTCTCAAGGTTATTATCGTTTTTGTGATTCCGGGACTTTTTGCATGCGGCTTGCTTTTTGCATGTATTTATGCGCTGTTTTTCTATCAGGCGCCGATGGGATAACGCCGAAATATCGATCATGTCCGCAGTACCGTGGTATTGCGGATATTTTTTTCCTGTTGATTGACAAGTTTTTTGTGTTGTGGTATAATACAATTAGAGAAATTGGAAAAGGCGCGGAGGTGATGTGATGATGAAACAACGGAAATACTGGTTGTTGTGTGGAATACTTGCGGTTCTTTTGTGTTGTATGCTGCTCGGATGCGACAGCGATGATCCATCAATAGATGATATGCCGATTCTGACCGATACCTGCGGCGAGGAGCGGATGTATCAATCCTTGTACGGCGGTACTCTGACGCCAATCGATCTCGGTGCGGACAGCCACGTTGCGACGAAACTTGGTTCTGCGGTGTATCATACGCCGGACGGCATATATCTGACACATTCCGTCGGAAACCGTCACGCTGTCACACTGCTTTCCTCGGATGGAACGGTGAAAAACACATATACTGCGCCCATTATGGAGTTTGAGCCGTATCATGTCATGCTTTTGTCGGACGGTTCATGGGTGATGGTCAGGCAAGACTCTGTGGACGGTGCTGTGATACTGTACCGCACAGACGGAGAAGGAACGATCCTATTTGAAGCCGCCATTGAGGGACAGACCTGTTATACAACGACCTTCTGCGGCTATGACGATCGGTATCTGCTTTGTGCTGCCGGCAATACATTGTATCTGCTTGATGATGAACTTGATACGGTGCACAGAGAACCCATTCCATCTGCCACTTCGCTGACAGCCATGTTTGATGGAGCGGGAAATCTGATCCTGTCTGCGGTCAGACCAATTCAGGGCGGTTGGAGTGTGACCGATTATTATCGGCTGGATACAGAAACCTTTGCCTGCGAGCGCGACGATACATTGCAGCCACCGGAACCGATCTATGCATCCGACTCCATGATTTCGGCGGGAGATGTCAACTATCATACACTTCCACAGGGAATCTGGGCTGTTCGTAACGGAGAATCGGAGCTTGTGATCGAATGGCATGCGCTGTCGTTGTCGGCTGAAAATACAAAACTCTGTGCAGTCTTGGAGGATGAAACCTTCGTTGTCCGAATCACCGATGCATTGACCCAGACAACAGAATTTGCACTTCTGCGCAAACGTGAGACCCTCGATACGGGAAAATGGACAGTCAATCTGGGAATGGTTGATTTGCCGGAGGATGAACAGACAACGCGGCTGATGTCTGCGGCCATCAACGCTTTTAACCGACAGAGCGATACATACCACGTTGCAGTTACCTATTACAGCAATTTCAGCTCCGAATTTTTACCTGACGGAAATCGACAGCATTATGAAACAGATATGCTGACGGAGAAAGCGCCTGACATTACCGTCTCGTTTGAAAAGCAGCGGGAATGGATCGGTAATTTTGCACGCAAGGGCGCATATCTTGATCTTTCTCCGTATCTTGGGGAAAAACTGCTTCCTTGTATCACCTCTGCCTGTTACGAGGATGATCAGTTATTCACCATGCCGTGCTTGATGACACTGTATCCGTTGGCAGTGAGGGAGGATATATTCGATACCGACAAGCCGCTTCTTTTGGAGCAGTTTTATGCGCTTGGCGCATCATGCGGTGAGGGAGAATTGTTATATTCCTCCCATGACACCGATCGGCTGTTTGATGCGGTGCTGTATTCGTTCATCGATCGGGAACAGGGTTTGTGTTCATTTGATTCCCCGGAATTTGCGCAGTTTATCCGTTTCCTTGAGCGTGCAGATGACATTGTGAGCTGGGAGGACGGCTATTTCTGCGAGGAACGCAATTATATTATGGGGGATCATTTTCCGGAGCAGCTGCGCGGCGGCGATATCTGTTTTGCCGAAGTACCGCTCGATTCCATGGCATCCATGGCAATGCTGAAACTGATATATGGCGAGGCATTTTCACTGGTTGGTTATCCCTCGGTAAGCGGTGAGAGCCGCGTATGGATGGAGTCGGACATGGACATTTCTGTCAATGCAAAATCGCCTGTTCTGCGAGGTGCTGTGACATTTTTGGAGTTTCTGTTATCAGATGCCGTGCAGACCAGTGCTTTGCTGAAGGAACTTTCATTCCCGGTAACCCGAACTGCCATGGAGTCTGTCCTCTGTGATAGTTACCATTTTTTCTATGATACAATGATTCCTGTAGATGAAACCGGGAAAATCAATGTCGGCTGGTTTGCCGGTTTGTCAGAAGCAGAACTTCCCGCAGGGATTGCTGCAGATGATATGGCGATGCCCGGGACGGTGCTTGTGACACTGACAGAAAAAGAGATTGCTGAAATGCGCACACTGGTATATGATACCCCGATGCAATCCCGCACGGATACAGTCCTGTCCGCCATCATGGAAGAAGAATTGTCATCCTATCGTGCAGGCGTGTATACCTTGGAACAAATGCAGAAAAAC
>JAFYTT010000202.1 GCA_017558715.1 Clostridia bacterium
AAGAACCTTTATTTCATGATTCGGAGAGATAATCGCTTTCTTCCTGCTGACCGCGGAATCCGGACTGGCGCAAAACTTCGTAAACAGCGATGGCGACGGAATTGGAAAGATTGAGGCTGCGCAGGCTTTCGCGCATCGGAATACGCACACAGCGATCCAGATGTTCACGGAGAAAATCCTCGGGAAGACCGCGGGTCTCTTTGCCGAAAAAGAGGAATACGGGCGTTTCATAGACAACATCCGTATAGCATCGAGGCGCTTTTGTGGAGAAGCAGTAGAAATTACATCCGGGGTTTTGGGCAAAGAAATCCTCCAGATTTTCGTAATATGTAATGTCGAGCTGATGCCAGTAGTCAAGTCCCGCACGCTTGAGCTTTCGGTCGTCGATTGAAAAACCCATTGGCTTGATGATGTGCAGAGCAGCGCCGGTAGCGGCACAGGTACGCGCGATATTGCCGGTGTTCTGCGGAATTTCCGGCTCATGCAGAACAATGTTGATTTCTTTCATAGAATATCCTTTCGGTATTATTGATTCATACTTGAAATGTTATAATATTATATCACATAAGAGCAATTTCTTCAATAAAGTTGAGTGAAAATTATAGGATAATGAATTAAGAAAAAACGAAAGCTGCAGGTTGTCTGTCAAGGAAAATCACAAAATATTTTTGCTTGCCATTATCCTTGAGAAAGCACATCCTGATGCGGTAAAATATAAAAATCATGTGATCGATAAGGTTGCACTGACAAGCTGGTGGCGCAGACCTGCCATTCCTGCAAGCCGGGACGGACTGCGTCAGGCACTGGAAGAAATGGGTATCGCGCTTCCCGAAATCCTTTTGGAAAAATGCTGGGGGCTTTCTCTTTCCGATCAGTATTGGATTTGTCCCAAAGGCAGTGATCTTCGCTGGGAAGATGTGAATTTCTTTGATAATCCGTTTTCTGAGGATGTCGGCAACATTCTGCTTGGCATTGCCGGCAGCAGAGCATCTCTCAGTTTGGTTTCCCCGGACAATTCGTCAGACGGATGGCTGAAAAAGAAATGGTCGATCATCGACGGTAAGCGTTGTCTTCTGAAAAGCGGTGGGCATTCCTTTTTGCAGGAGCCGTACAACGAAGTCATTGCCGCTTCCATTATGAAAAGATTGCAGATTCCTCATGTGGAATACAGTGTGACAGAGCACAAGCAAAAGCCATATTCGGTGTGTGAAGACTTCATTACAGCGGATACCGATCTGATCTCAGCGCAGCATCTGATCAAGCCGCTTTCTCCGAGCATTCCTTCCAAGCCTTTCAAGGATACGCACGGGGAACAGATTTCACTCGTTCGCAATTTTGATTAGGTCGATATTTTAGCACTCAATGGCGCTGTATGGGACGTTCCCTGTACAGCGCTGTATTCTTTTTTGATATATGTTTATGATGTGACAAAAAAAGCAAAATATGTCCGAAAATGACATTGAACAATAAGACAGGATATGGTATAATGGAGGTAAAGGATGTGGGAGAATGGAAAAAGAAAATATCATTTTAACACAGACACCTGCGGTGATCGGGGATGCTGCACTGAAATTATTCCGTATCAGTCAGAGCGAAACGACAAAGAAGGCGGACGGCGGCAAGTTGATACATATGCACATGTATTATGAATGTCATCTGTTGCTGCACGGTGAATATGTTTATTCGGTTGGTGATCATGCTGTCCGCATGAAAGAAAAACAGCTTCTAATCATTCCGCCGAAGCAGGAACATCAGCCGTTCGAGAAAAAAGCAGGTGCTGCAGAGCGTGTATTCGGATTGACGGTAGAGCCTGTGAACGGAGAAATTCGTTGTTATCCTTGTTTTTATGCAGCACTTCGACAGGCGGTATGCACGCCGATTTCCTTGACGGATGACCTGTATCAGCAGCTGCTCTCTTTTTTAGACGGCTTTGATGCGCTGGGCAGCGGACTTCGCGCGCAATGCCGACAGTTAACGGACATTTATCCGCTGCTGTATGCATTGCTTGATGCGATCAACGGTTTTGAACTTCCGCAGAACACCGGCGGCGATCATCGGAATACAGATCCTGCGGTTACGCTTGACTGGATGGTCAATGATCCGAGCTGTTCTCTTGAAGATATCGCACATGTTCTCGGGTATTCCTACCGCCATACAGCACGGAAAATCAAGGAAACTTACGGCGACAGTCTGACAAAAGTCCGACGTGATCAAATGCTGTCATCCGCGAAGGCATTGCTGCTTGGAAACCCGGAAATGACTTTGGAAAACGTCGCACGGCAAAGCGGATTTAACGGCACACTTGCTATGATCCGTGCGTTTCGTTCCGTGGAAATTATCACGCCGACGGAATACCGTAATCAACACCTATATGAAACAATGGAGAAAGCATGACATGAATTTCAGATCCTTTGCAAAAGAAAATGCGCCGAGACTGTGCCTGATGGGGATCACGGCGATACTGATTACGGTGACCGGTATCGTGTTCCGGCAAAGCGTGATTCGTATCCTGCCGCTGTACATCTCGCTTGTGATTG
Organism: Clostridia bacterium; assembly: GCA_017558715.1. Classification (GTDB taxonomy): domain Bacteria; phylum Bacillota; class Clostridia; order Oscillospirales; family CAG-272; genus RGIG3925. The sequence continues at coordinate 2,538 of JAFYTT010000202.1, forward strand.
GTCTGCTGCAGTCGCGGGCAAACCGCTTTGCACCGCTGCTCGGTGGGTTCAATTCTATTTTATATATGATTGTGTATCTGTATCTCGGACTGTATGCGTCGGCAGGATATGCCTTATTGTTTTCCTGTCCGGTACAGCTTCTGACGTTTGTGCGCTGGAGCAAAAATCGGTATCAGGATTCCACGCAGTTCCGCGCGATGACATGGAGACAGCGCACGGCAGTCTTTGTCGGTTCCGGTGCGGCAGTGGCGGTTCTGTGCCTGATTCTGAATGCAGCAGGTTCGGATTACAGTTTGCTTGACAGTCTGTCCTCGCTGCTCGGGATTCTGATTTCGATTCTGACGATGTTCGCGTTTGTAGAGTATTCATGGCTGATGCTGCCGTCGGGCTTGATCAATATTGCGCTGAATCTCGCAACGATGCAGGCGCATCCGGAACAGATTACCTATTTGATCTACGCCTTCTATTCGCTGATCTGTGTGACAATCGGATTTTTCAGTGTACGGAAACTGTATGCAGAACAGCGGACACAAATAAAAAATAAAAATACAGAAAGGAGCATACCCACATGAAAAAACATTTCTCATTATTTCTTTGCCTGTCCATGCTTGCCGTATCTCTGGCAGGCTGTGGAGGAGAAGGAACGGAACAACCTGCGACGGAGGAAAAGACAACGGTACCTGCGGTCACAGAGGAGGTTATCCCTCTGCCGGAGGCGGATTACGCAGGTGCGGATGTCAAAATTTTGACAGCAGCAGAGCAGTGGCAATATTTCTATATCACCGAGCAAACCGGTGATGCGATTGATGATGCTGTCTATGAACGAAATCGCGCGGTGGAAGAACGGTACAATGTGAATCTTGATTATCAGGTATATAACGGTTACGGTGCCGGAAAAGAAGCGGTCCGTGCTGCGCTGACAGGCAGCGTTATGGGCGGTTCTGCGGAATTCGATCTGATGGTTGGCGGCATTGCCTACATCACACCCTATGCTGTCGAAAATTTATTCGCCGATCTGTATACATTCGATACACTCAACCTCGACCAACCGTGGTGGTTTTCCTACATCAACGATGAACTTGATCTGAATGGACGGCTTTATCTCGGTTCCGGATACTACGGAATGTTGTCCATGGAAAATGCTGTCGTAACCTATTTTAATAAGCAGGTGGCAGAAGATCATGGCATTGAAGATCTTTATACCATTGTAAACAACGGGACATGGACATTTGACAAAATGGTCGAGCTTTCCAAAACGGTGCTTTCCGATCTGAACGGCGATGGAAAATACAATGCCAACGACCGTGTCGGAATCCTGACAACCAATGACTATTTTTCGTTTTTCGTTAATTCTATGGGGTATTTATATACCAGTCGCAATTCGGATGGTTCTGTAGTTCTCAATGAGCCGACAGAAAAATTGATCGATATCTGTGATAAACTGAACGAAGCATTGAAATCGGATTATTTGATCGACGGATATGATTCAGTGGAAATGCTTGGAGCAGCAGCAAGTGCGGACGAGTCATATGAAAAAATGATAAATCTTTTTGCTGCAAATCAGGCTCTGTTCATGTCTCATCGCCTGGCATTTTCAACACGTGAAACCATGCGTAATATGGAAAAATACGGTATTATCCCATGTCCGAAGTATGACAAACAGCAGGAGAACTACATTACAGCGCTTGTAAACGATGTTGCGGCAATTCCTGGTGTTGTTGCAGATACGGCAATGTCGGCTGTTCTTTTGGAGGCGATGCAGTATTATACATATGACATCGTTCGTCCGCAATATTATGAAATCGCACTGAAACGGAAAGGTACGCGTGATAATGAATCGGAGAAAATGCTGGATATGATCTTTGAGCATACGTTCATTGATTTTTCTTATATGTATATCAACCTGATCGGTTCTGAATTGTACTACGGTATTACACAAAAGAACTATGCATCGTGGGCGGAATCCAATTACAAAAAATTCCAGACCAACATTGACAAAATTATTGAAACAGTAAAGGGGTTTGAATCATGATTTCCTTTGGTAACAGAATTGAATTATTGGTTGACCGGTATCTGATCGATCAAAGTGACAACCTGACATTTCGTATGCAGACACCGCAGGACTGCGGTAAAGTGATTTCTTTTTCGCAGCCGTGGGAATGTTTTGGCTCGACCACGTTGACGGTTCTTGACGACGGTGAAAATGTCAAGTGTTATTATCGCGGTTTTCCGTCAGTTCAAAATGATGCCAGTGATCGGCAGACATGCTGCCTTTCTGTTTCTGATGACGGACTTCAGTTTATGCCATATCCCGTCAATGAAATTCTGTATGATGGCATATCGGAAAATAATATCGTTCGTATGGACACATTCTGTCACAATTTTGCGCCGTTTTATGATACGAATCCCAACTGTAAGCCAGATGAAAAATACAAAGCTATCGGCGGTATTATTCATCAGGGCGGTATTCATGTATTCGCTTCTCCGGATGGAATTCACTGGCATATGCTCGGTGATGGTCCTGTCATTACCAAAGGAGCGTTTGACTCCATGAATATGGCATTCTGGAGTCCGGAGGACGGTCTTTATCATTGTTATTCCCGTTATTGCTATATTCCGGGCGAGGAAAACGGAAATAAGCATGCATACAACACGGTAGGAAATCTGCGTGCAATTCAATCCTGCACGTCTGAAGATTTCATCCATTGGACTGACCCTGTGCCGAATGAATATGCGGAAGGCTGTCCGATTGATGAACTGTATACCAATGCTGCGCGTCCTGTTCCCGGGGCTGAACACATTATGATTTCCATTCCGATGCGCTTCCATGCATATCGGAAAAAGCTGCTGGAATACGACAGCAACAGCTGGAGTTCTGACGGTGTCTCCGATGCGGTTCTCATGACCTCCCGCGACGGTGTCCATTGGGATCGTTCCGTCAAGGATGCATGGCTGTCAGGCGGTGTCGAAGAAGACCGCGAATGGACACAGCGCAATTTCATTACAGCCGGCGGTATCATCGAGCGTGATGACAAATTCTATTTTTACGTTCAAAAGCATTATATGTGGGACGACTGCGGCATCTGGGCGTATTCTGTGCCGAAATACCGTTTGATGTCTCTGTATGCCGACGGGGACGGCGGTTCGTTTGTTACAAAGCCGCTGCATTTTGAATCTGATACGATCTCCCTCAATTACCGTACATCTGCATACGGATACATCCGTGTGACGGTGCGTGATATGGACGGAACTACGTTGTATACCTCCGATGAAATCTACGGTAACGAGTTGTCCCATACCCTGATCTTTGAAGGACTTACCGGAAAAGAAGGTACACTTCTGGTTGAGATGAAGGAAGCGAATTTGTATGCGATTGGCGCAAAGATGAAATAAATAAACAATTTAGGAAAGCGATCAGCTATAAAAACTGGTCGCCTTTCTTTATGCTCAAAACTAAAAGGGGAAACATAATGAAAAGCGATCGTTTCGAACACAAATTCTGTGCAACGGAAATTGAATCAGATCATTGTGGATCGAAAAGAAGCAATCATGGCAGAAATCGAAACGGAAGCGGAGAGGGATCCGTAACGAAAGTATGAAGTAGGCAATCCGCGTGCAAGATACGGTATATGGTGTCTAAGTGCTGGTGTATGATTTACCGAAATTGGAGCCACAGGTTGCCGTAGTACAGCAGAACGGATGAATAGTTTTACATTGACATCTCTTTGGCTTTTAAGCTTTGGTTTGAGCTACCCCTGCTTGTCTTTGGTGAGAAACATGATAAAAGAAAATGAATATAATTTCGTATATCAACTTTAAATCATACCAAGCATATCAAAATTATCAAACACAAAGAGACATCCAAACCCGTCGCCCACCGGCACAATGTTCGGATTTCTGCTGATTGGTACGGTGTGATAGCACTTACCCCAGTTTGCCCTTAGCGAAAACAAGAACGATTCATCAGCTTTCCCAAAATGCCGTACCGAAAAAATATATTGACAAATCGTGTCTACTGTGATAGACTATATACAGAAAGTCTACTGCTTTAGACAAAGAGAGGAGAACACCCATGAACATCCCGACAATACACGAAGAAGAATACCGTTTCTGCCTGATTCTGTGGGAACACGAACCGATCAGTGCCGCCGATCTTGCCCGCCTGTGTGCCGATGAGCTCGGCTGGAAACGGACAACGACTTATACCGTCATCAAGCGGCTTGGGGAACGCGGCGTACTGGTCAATGAAAAAGGCACAGTCACATCTCTTGTTTCCAAAGATGATGCCCAGTCGTATGAAATTGATGAATTGGTGGAAAAGAAGTTTGAAGGCTCCTTACCCGCGTTTCTTGCCGCGTTTACGAAACGGCAGGACGTTTCCGAAGATACGCTGGATGCGCTGCAGGCGATGATCGACCGTGCGAGAGGTGAGCGAAAATGACCGCCTTTTTTCTGCGCATCGTCAACATCAGCATTTCGGCAAGCGTATTTACGGCGGTCATCCTGCTTTTGCGTCCGCTTCTGAAAAAGGTGCCGCGCTGGGTGTATGTCCTGCTTTGGGGATTGGTCGCACTCCGACTGATTCTGCCGTTTTCCATCGAAAGCCCCATCAGTCTGATGCCGCGCACCGACTGGGTGATCGAGGAATCGATTCAGGGACAAGTACCTTCTGTCGAGATCGAACCTCTGCCGGACAGTCCGCCTGCCGCAGAATCGACAGAATTTGAAGACCCCTCTGCCATTCCCGCACCGCCGCCTGTGACAAAACCCGAGGGGGACCGCGAAATCCATATCCCGTTTGTCCTCTCCTGTGTGTGGATGGCCGGTGTTGTCGGTATGCTTGCCTATACGGCGATCTCGACACACCGTCTGCAAAAAAGTCTCGGTACTGCAATCCGTCTGCGGGACAACATCTATGAAAGCACCGCCATCGACGCACCGTTTGTGCTTGGTATTTTGAAGCCGCACATCTATGTTCCGCGTGGACTTGACGACGGGGCGCTGACCTATGTGATCGCCCATGAGCAGTCGCACATCCGCCGCGCAGACCATCTTTGGAAGCCGCTCGGATTTCTGCTGCTGACCGTGCATTGGTTCAACCCGGTTTTGTGGTATGCGTATATTCTGCTTTGCGGCGACATTGAGCTTGCG
>JAFYTT010000203.1 GCA_017558715.1 Clostridia bacterium
ATGCCGCGAACGAGCATAAAGTCCGTCAGCCACTTCATCATCTTCAAGCCTTCTGCCCAGCCGTAAGCGCCGTAGATTTCACACATTGCGCGTCCCTGCTTTTCTGCCTGAATGTGAGCGTGAGACGCACCGAGCTTCGGCAGGACAAAATGATAGAAATCGGGATCGCAGACGTCATAGGAACAGGGGACGGTATTGATGTCATCCGTCATACCGGGCACGATCTGACAGAGGACAACGTCGATACCCGACATATCCTGTCCGTCCAGCGCACGGAAGAAATGTCCGCCGGAGTTCTGTGTCATCATGTGCTGATGGTCGTCTTCAATGACATGACCGATGTATTCGACACCGTGTGCACGGCACCAGTCACCGAGCTTATAAGTAAAGTTTTTGGAATACAGCGCCGTGATGATGTCCATATAGGCAACACGCGTCTTCTGCATCGTCTGATCGTCGGTATTAAACCACAGGGACGGCAGCATTTCGAGTGCCTTGCCGCCGAGCTTTTCATACAGCTGTTCCATCACCTCGTCGGAATACGGGAAGTGAGAATACTTTCTGCCAAGCTCTGCACGGAAGCCTGCTCTGCCGTTGTTGCCGAAGCACGGCTCATCGGAGAAAAAGCCCGCAAGCGTATTGCCGAAATAGCGGCTGTAATGCTCCCAATGAGGTTCATATACGGCTTCCAGATACGCATCTCCGCCAAACGGCGTGATCTTATCGCAATACTGAATCTTATGCGGATCGAAGCCGGAGTGGGACTTGAACAGGAAGAACACACGCCAGGTACCTTCGGGGATATCAAAATAGACCATATCATCCTGTAGGCAGGCCGTCAGATCGATAGTTTCCCCTGTCAGCCGTTCGTCATGGGGCGCACGCTTACAGGCAATGACACCAAGGAGAACATCATCGGGTGCGGTCTTCCACTGGTACATCACCGCCGCATCCTTCAGAGGACCGCTGACATCCATATGGCGTTCGGTGATCGCCCACATCGCCTGATCGGGGTATTTTTTCGGAATGATGCCGTTGGCATAGCCGGACGGGAAATGCTTGTCATCGAGAATCCAGACCTTCATGTCACGGCTTTCACATTCGGACAGAATCAGATCCATTGTTTCCCACCAGCCGTCCTCGCAGAACTGCTCATGGGTTCTCGATTCCACGCAAAGTGCCTTGATACCGGATTTTTCAATGGCATCGATCTCCGCAATCAGCGTATCGGCATCCTCGCCGTGCTGCCAGAAAAACGGAAGAATGTAATTGTCTCCGCGTCCGTGCAGAAGATCGGAAATCTTGGTTTCTTTCATACTCGTACCTTCTTTCTTCTATTGCTTCAATTATTTACATTATACTCTATTTTTTCACATTTTGCAATAGAAAATATGATAAATACACAATATTTTCCGCAAATACAGAAACATAACAGGCACAATCCCGCAATCGGACCGTGCCTGTTTTCGTTCTTTCGTTATTTATTCAGGGATAATCTCACCCATTTCATTGCCGCCGAAATTCGGCAGGATCGGTGCAATCCTGTATTCCTCGACGCTGCTTAAATCCGCCGCGGGATTCAGAATGACATAATAGTGCGTTGTGGTGACGGCTTCTCCCTGATCGATGAATTTCAAGGCGGCAGCAGTCTCCGATGAAATCCCAATAATTTCATAGACTTCTCCGCGCAGGGTTTCCAAGCCGCTCCATGTACGGTTTGTGTCAACCCATCCGGCAGTCACCGAAACTTCCTCGATCTTGTCGCCGATCCGATCCTCGGAAATCACCTTACCGCCGACATAAGCGGAGAACCTGCCTTCACTGACATGATATTGATATGCACATTCAAACAGTGCTTCCGTCGTTTGTGGTGGTATCGGCTCCCGATCATCAAAAAACCGCGGAATCACAAGAAATGCTGTCGTCAGAATCAGAACAAAGCATGCGGCTGCCGAGAAAGACTTGAGCACCGTATGTTTTTGTTCTCTGCGGTATTCCCGTGCTTCCCTTACATATTTGTCATCAATATTACCAATCAAATCAAACATCGTTTCTCTCATCATACAGAAAATCCCCTCTCTATTAAGTAATCGCGCAGCTGCCGCCGCAACCGTCCCAGCATCATAGACACAGCACCTTCTTTTTTCCCCAAACGTACTGCGATATCAGAAACACTGTCTGCATACCAATAACGCCTGACAAAGATGCATCTCTTATCCGGGGAAAGGGTACCCAGAAAGACATTGATGGCAGAGATCAGTTCTTTTTCGTACAGCGCATCCTCAAGTTCCTCTGTGTCAGATATCAGTTCTGACAATTCATCAAGTACAGCGGACATCTCACCTCCGCCGCGTTTGTATGCTGCCCTGCGCTTATATCGGTCAAACGCCAGATTTCTTGTGATCTTTCCAAGAAACGCAGACAGCACCTGCGGCTTGTGCGGCGGCATAGAGTTCCAGGCACGAAGATAGGTATCATTGACACATTCCTCCGCATCCTCCCGAACACCGATGATATTTTGGGCAATGGCAGCACAATACTTCCCATATTTTTCGGCTGTGGCTGAAATCGCCCCCTCGTCTCTGTCCCAATACAGTCGGACAATCCTTTCGTCATTCAATAAACTCCCTCCTCTGCGTTTTTCCCTTTCACCTATATACACGACATTCGAATCAAAATCTCACACATTTTCAAAAATATTCCGAATAAATCAAAACGGAGTGCCGTCTGTGACAGCATCTCCGCTTTTTCTTATGAATTCTTTTTTCTGCGCAGAACATCCGGCGTCAGCTGTGCCAGTACAACACCCGAGAAGATCAGCACACAGCCGATATAACCGCCGACCGACATCGTCTCTCCGAGAATCAGAATTCCGCCAATCGCAGAAAACATACTTTCCGTGGACAGGATGACCGAAGCCGCTGTCGGATCTGCACCGCGCTGACCGAGAATCTGCAGGGTATATGCGACGCCGACGCTCATCAGCCCGCCGTACAGAATCGGAATTCCCGCGGCGGTAATGCCAGAAACGGTCATTTCCTCAAACAACGCCGCACCGACCAGATTGTATACGGCACAAACCGCAAACTGTCCCATCGCAAAGACAATGGCATTGATCTGCTTTTCGTTGAAATGATCGATGATCAGAATATGCATTGCCCAGACGATTGCGCCGATAATCAGCACAAGGTCGCCGATGCCCGCCCGCTCTTCCCCTGTCATGCTAAGCAGATAGAGTCCGCCCACAGCAAGGAACGCGCCGATCCAGATAAATAACCCTGTTTTGCGGCGCAGGAACAGTACCCCGATGACAGGTACAAGAACGGTATACAGGCTCGTGATGAATCCCGCCTTTCCGGCACTCTGCGTCAGCTCCACACCCCATTGCTGGAGCAGGGACGCCACAAACAGCGCGGTTCCTCCCGCAAGAGACGCATACACCGTCTGGCGGCGGCATTCGCGATCCATCGGCGTTTTGCGGGCGAAGATCAGCACAACAGGAACCAGTGACAGTGCACCGAGTGCAAAGCGAACGCCGTTGAATGTCATCGCGCCGACATGATCGGCACCGACACGCTGAGCGACAAACGCAAAGCCCCAGATCATCGCGGTCATCAAAAGCAAAAAATTCGATTTCAGTTTGGTTTTATTCATAAATTCCTCAATATGTTACAGTTTCCCCGGATTCCTGATACGGAAGTGCGGTGTATTGATAGTCAACCGAAAATGCGCCGTCATCCTCGCCAAGCGTAATGGCAAGCGACCCGAGCAATTCCGGCAGGTGATAGTCATGCGTGGAGGTTTTGAGTCCGTAAGACAGGCGGATTCCGTCCCAGACGATACTCGCTGCAATGTTATGCTGATGCGCAAAGAACATTCCCGTCACACCGTGCATTTTGGCAAGATCCCAGAACGCGCCGCCGGTGTCAAGTCCGACAAATGCCTCATACGAAACACCCGTATCACCCGCAAGATCGGGCGTGAACGGATAGCTCTGATACGTTTCCTTATACTGTCTGCGCGCGGCAGTTGCAGCTTCCGCAATCGGAATGTGCATAAAGACAAGCGCAGGTACGTCTCCGTACTGTTCGGCAATATACTTGCCTGTTTGGTGGATCCATGCCCGCTGATCGGGATAAATGCCTGCCTGCTGGGTGATCAGCGCAATGTCGGGATTATCGTCCATCATACCCTCGCCGGGATTGTTCGGATAGGTATGACAGCCGTTGGTGTCCATCATATAAAGCGTATATTTGAACATTCCATCCTGCCGCAGACCGACCGAATAGTTGGAATTGCCCGTCACACTGCCCTGTTTGAGAATCCCGTATTCCGAGGAACGCACCTGCTCAATCTGCCACAGCACACCTTTTGCGCTTTCGTTGTCATGGTTGCCGAAAATGACAAGCCACGGAATCGCATAGGAATCCATCTTCTCACAGACTTCCAGCCATTGGGAACCGTCATCGTCGGTCTGTCCGTAGATGATATCACCGGCAAGGACGATCAGATCGGGGTTGGAACGTGCAATCGCTTCTTCAACATACCGCCAGGTCTGCGTCTGCTGGTCGTGAACATTATCGCCGAAAAACGCATTCCCGATCTGATGATACCGGTTTTCGTTGCGGACACCGTCCATTTCCATCGTCTGCAAATCGGAAAGCTGTAAAATTTTGATATCGCGTCCTGCGGGAATATCGATGACAAAATCATAACCGAGATCCTCCGTCTGCTCGGTCACCGTGACTGTCGGAAGCATTGCTTCTGTTTCCATTATGACAGATTCCTCCTCTCTTGTATGGGTATCTGCAGAGGTACCGCATGCACACAGGGTGCCCGTCAGGCATACTGCCAGCATCAGCGCCGTTCTGCGCAACAGATGATTCTGCTTCATGGTCGGAGTTCTCCTTACTACACAAAAATCTTTGTCTATTGTACCACAAACCCGATTTTCTGTCAAGAATTTTTCTTCTTCCTCTTCCATTTCCGCGTGCAGTGTGATATAATAAAATCAATTTCATTGCAGAAAGCCGGGTTATCTGATATGCTCTTTTCCAACAAAGACCTGCGCAAGTTGATCGTTCCGCTGATCATTGAGCAGATTCTTGCCATCGGTGTCGGCATGGTCGATACGATGATGATTTCCCACGAAGGGGATGCCGCCATCTCGGGTGTTTCGCTGGTTGACATGGTCAATCACCTTTTGATCACGATCCTGTCGGCACTTGCAACCGGCGGTGCGGTCATCGTCTCACAGTACATCGGTCACCGTGACCGTGAATCCGCCAACCGTGCGGCAGGTCAGCTGATTACAGCAACGACGCTGATCTCCGTCGGCATCGCATTGCTGTGTCTGATCCTTGCAGGACCTCTGCTGGCATTGCTTTTCGGTTCGATCGAAGCTGATGTCATGACAAGTGCACTGATCTACTTCCGCATTTCGGCGCTTTCCTATCCGTTTCTGGCGGTATACAACGCCTGTGCCGCACTGTTCCGCTCAATGGGCAACTCCAAAATTTCGATGTTCGTCTCCACCGGCATGAACATCACCAATGCCATCGGCAATGCACTTCTGATCTTTGTCTTTGATATGGGTGTTGCGGGAGCCGCGTGGGCATCGTTTTTCTCGCGTGCGCTGGCGGCAGTCGTCATGTTTGTGCTTCTTCTGCCGGACAAAAACACCGTGTATCTGCGCGCAAAATCCATCTTCCGCTGGGAAGGAGCGCTCATCAAAAAGATTCTCTATATCGCATGTCCCTCGGGCATTGAAAACGGCATCTTTCAGCTCGGACGTGTGCTGGTTGTCTCCATTATTGCCAGCTTCGGTACGGTGCAGATCGCCGCAAACGCCGTTGCAAACAACCTTGACGCAATGGGCTGTATTGCCGGGCAGGCGATGAACCTCGCCATGATCACCGTTGTCGGACAATGTCTTGGTGCCGGCGACACCGACCAGGCGGAATATTTTGCAAAAAAGATGATGAAGATCACCTATGCCGCAACGGCGATTGTCAACATCATCATTTTCTCCAATCTCGGCTGGATTCTGAATGTCTACGATCTGTCCGATGAGGCGCGCAAGCTGGCACTTCTGCTGATTATCATTCACAACGGATTTGCCGTCTTTTTGTGGCCCGCTTCGTTTACCCTGCCGAATGTTCTGCGTGCCGGCGGCGATGTCCGGTTCCCGATGGTCATTTCGGTCACCTCGATGATCGTGTTCCGTATCGTGTTCAGTCTGATTCTCGGCGTCGGTTGTTCGATGGGAGCCATCGGTGTATGGATTGCGATGGTTCTGGACTGGATCTTCCGCTCGACGAATTTTTATATCCGATTCAGAAAAGGAAAGTGGAAGACAATCAAGGTGATCTAATTTGCAGAAAGAAACGGTCACATCCCAAATGCAGGGGTGTGACCGTTATATTTTATATCAAGTTATGCCTGTACAAGTGACGCAGAAAGTACGCCATCCGCTGCATCCACACAAATCGTCATGCCCGGTGCCGGATCCTCAGCAATGATCGTCCGCGCCGCCAATGTTTCAATCTGCGACTGGATGAATCGCTTGAGCGGACGTGCGCCGTAGATCGGATCGTAGGCAGTGTCGATAATCAACTGTTTTGCCGCGTCGGAAACCTTCAGCGACAGCTGTCTGTCATAAAGACGCTTTGCAAGGTCAGCCAGCTGCAAGTCTACAATGGAACGGATATCGGTTTTCGTCAGAGGCTTGAAGAAGACCGTTTCGTCCAGACGGTTGAGAAACTCCGGACGGAACGCGCGGCGCAGAAGTGCTGTCACACCGTCGCGTGCTTCCTCGGACAAATTGCCATTCCCGTCGATACCGTCAAGAATGAGATCCGAGCCGAGATTGGAGGTCAGAATCAGAATTGTGTTCTTGAAGTCCACCGTGCGTCCTTGGCTGTCGGTAATGCGCCCGTCGTCGAGTACCTGAAGCAGCACATTGAACACATCGGGATGCGCTTTTTCCACTTCGTCAAACAGCACGACGGCATACGGCTTTCTGCGCACGGCTTCGGTCAGCTGACCGCCCTCGTCATAACCGACATATCCGGGAGGTGCACCGATCAGACGGGAAACGGAATATTTCTCCATATATTCGCTCATGTCGATACGCACCATTGCGTGCTCATCGTCAAACAGCGCCTCGGCAAGTGCCTTTGCAAGCTCGGTTTTGCCGACACCCGTCGGACCGAGGAATAAAAACGAACCGATCGGACGGCGCGGATCCTTGATGCCCGCTCTGGAGCGCAGAATCGCATCGCAGACCTTCGATACACCGTCATCCTGTCCGATGACGCGCTTGTGCAGCGTATCGTCCATATGGAGCAGCTTGGCGCGTTCGCTCTCCATCAGCTTTGCCAGCGGAATGCCCGTCCAGCGTGCGACGATCTTTGCAATTTCCTCTTCCGTCACATTGTCGCGCAGGAGAGAATGTTCGCTCTGTGCGTTTTCTGCCGCTGCTTCCGCATCCAAAAGTTCTCTCTGCAGACCGGGCAGCTTGCCGTATTTCAGTTCAGCCGCACGCGACAGGTCGTATTCGTTCTGTGCCATTTCAATCGCGGCATTGGTTGCCTCAATTTCCTCACGGATTCTCTGCGCACGTCCGATGGAATCGCGTTCGTTTTCCCACCGTGCTTTCATCGAATTGAATTCATCGCGCAGATTGGCAAGCGTTTCCTCGGTTTTGGCAAGACGTTCTGCCGAGAGCTTGTCCTCTTCCTTTTGGAGTGCCGCTTCTTCAATTTCGAGCTGCATGATGCGGCGGGAAATCTCGTCAAGCTCAATGGGCATCGAATTCATCTCAGTCTTGATGCGTGCGCATGCTTCGTCGACCAGGTCGATTGCCTTATCGGGCAGGAAGCGGTCGGAGATATAGCGATCCGACAGCGTTGCCGCCGCAATGAGTGCCGCGTCGTGGATTTTGACGCCGTGATAGACCTCATACCGCTCCCGCAGACCGCGCAGAATCGTGATCGTATCCTCAACCGTCGGTTCGGGAACGAGAATCGGCTGGAAGCGGCGTTCCAGTGCAGCATCCTTTTCGATATACTGACGGTATTCGTTCAAGGTTGTTGCGCCGATGCAGTGCAGCTCGCCTCTTGCCAGCATGGGTTTTAAGAGATTGCCCGCGTCCATCGCACCGTCGGTCTTGCCAGCACCGACAATGGTGTGAAGCTCGTCGATGAACAGAATGATCTTGCCGTCAGAGGCTTTGATCTCAGTCAGAACCGCCTTCAGACGTTCTTCAAATTCGCCGCGGAACTTCGCGCCTGCGACAAGCGCACCCATATCGAGCGAGAACAGTCGGCGATCCTTCAGATTGTCGGGAACGTCACCGCGGACGATGCGCTGTGCAAGTCCCTCTGCAATGGCGGTCTTACCGACACCGGGTTCACCGATCAGACACGGATTGTTCTTCGTCTTGCGGGACAGAATCTGAATCACACCGCGGATCTCGTCATCACGTCCGATGACAGGGTCGAGCTTCTGCTCCCGTGCCAGCTCAACGAGGTCCTGTCCGTATTTGAGCAGGACATCGTACGTTCCCTCGGGATTGTCGGTCGTCACGCGCTGATTGCCGCGGATGACCTGCAATGCCGCCATGACCGCGTTTTTCTCAATACCTGCAGTTTTGAGAATTTGCGCTGTCGTTTTGTCGGGATGATTCAGAAGCGCCAGCAGAATATGCTCGACAGATACATACTCATCCTTCATCTGATCGGCTTCTTTTTCAGCCGCAGAAAGAACCTTTTCAACCTCGCGGGAAACGTAGATCTTATCCGCTTCCACGCCGCCGCCCGAAACCTTGGGAAGGCTGTCAACAGCGGATTTCAGCAGTGTGCGCAGAGTATCGGTCTGCACACCGGATTTTGTCAGGACGGAGGAAACCAGCTCCTCCGGGTTTTTGATGAGTGCGGACAGCAGGTGTACCTGTTCCATCTGCTGATTGCCGTGCTCTATGGTCAGGCTTTGCGCGTTCTGCATCGCCTCAATGCTTTTTTGTGTGAATTTCTGGATGTTCATATCGGTGGATTCTCCTTTCCCGGATGTTGGGGTAATTTCATTTACAGTACAATTTCATGCTCCGACAGATACACGCGATACATCCGCTCGATCTCGCCGGCCGCGGCTGACGGTGCATCCAAATGATAGAAAAAGCACTTGAGTGCGCGGTCAAACAACGCGATATAAGCAGAAATCAGATCGCCGAGTGTTTCCGAGGACAGTGTATCGGCATCTGCCTGTTTTATCACTGCTGTCGGACGCAGAATTCGTGTCATCCGTCCGTCCTCGGCATGATACAGCGTTTTGGGCAGATACGCCGATTCGATCTTCATCCACAAGCGGAAGAATTGGGTCAGATACAAAAGCAACGTACTGTTCTGGGAACGCAGGGACACACGCAGTTCGCCGATTGTTTCTCCCGGTGTGCGGTACAGCTCCACGGCATATCTGACCGACGGATTGTATTTATACGCAATCGCAGACCGAAGCGTCAAGGTGGAGTCGGTCGGCTGCATCAGCACCTGAAACGTATCCGCCGACTGCAAAATCGACTCCATGCGGCGGAACGTGTCCTGCATACGCTTTTCCGGCGTGACATACGAGACATATTCCGCTAAAATCTGATTGATCATATTGGAACGGTTGGTGTTATGACGATAAGCAAGACGGTCGATCTGTGCGACCACATCGTCAGACAAAACGATGGAATAAACTGATTTTTGCATTGGCTTCCTTCCTTTCCTGTTTCTGAAATCATTATATCACGATTTGTTTTTCTCGTCAATCGGTTTATATAAACCTTAACACAAGTTTCACAAATTCGGAACAATTTGTACAGATTTTGCATCCTCTTTTATGGATATGAGCATGCGAGATTGAAAGATTTTCAAAAATTCATCGGATTGCTCTTGTAAATCGACGGAAAATATGATATGATGAAGACAAACAAAATCCAATTTCCAAACGGAGACCATATGGATACCTATCTGAAAAACCATCTTCTGACCCATCCCGTACTGCAGCCGCAGGATGCCGTCAAATTCTGCTATCAATCTGCCTTCGGCGGCGGTCATCTGATCACCGATCCGCTCCGTGCGGCAGACTACCTTGCAAGGGAACGCGCGTCGCTGACACCCTCCGCTGCCATCCCGCTGACAGAACCGCTGGGCGGCGGTCTGGTACGGCTGAACCTTGCGTCGTCCGATGCCGCTTCCCTCTCAAACGAAACGATTCTGCGGATCTTTGCCGCAAGTGCGGAGCATGTTCTCTCCCGCGAGGACAATGATGCACGGTTTTCCGCGCTTCTGACAATGCTGGAAACATTGACCGCGGATCACGTCGCGCCCTTCTCTGCCGAAGCACTCGATGCCTATCTGCAAAATTACCGTGCGCAGGGTTGTCCGATGGTATCGCATACGGAGGAATACCGCACCGCCTATGCGCCGTCTTACCGCGTCATCGAAGAAAAATACAGCCCGCTTCTGCCGCTGATCGGCCGCATTGATACCTTGCTTACAAAGAATCAAAACCGCACGACGGTGATTGCCATCGACGGTCATGCCGCATCGGGAAAAACAACCTGCGCCGCGGTACTCGCCGAGCTCTTTGACTGCAGCGTGTTCCACATGGACGACTTCTTTCTGCCGTTTGAAAAGCGAACAGAAGAGCGGCTTGCCGAGGCTGGCGGCAACGTCGATTACGAGCGCTTTTATGATGAGGTACTCACTCCGATTCTTGCCGGAAAACCGGTGACTTATGCCGCATTTGACTGTTCAAGCGGAACGCTTCTGCCGCCGCTCACCACTGAACCAAAGCCGCTTGTGATTATAGAAGGATCATATTCCCATCATCCGTATTTCGGCGATGCCTACGATCTGCGCGCCGCCATTGATATTACGGAAGACGAACAGCGCGCACGGATTCTGAAACGGAACGGAGAGCGCATGCTTGCGATGTTCGTATCCCGCTGGATTCCGATGGAGCACCGCTATTTTGAAGCCTATTCCATTTTTGAACATGCCGATCTGGTTTTGGGATCGACGCGATAATAGAAAAGGAGAGCCACATGATTACACTCGATATTCTGAAATACGGAAAACGCCACTGTGTCACGACCTCTTGGGATGACGGACAGGCAAACGACCGTCCGCTCGTTGAGATGTTCAACAAATACGGCATCAAGGGCACGTTTCATCTGAACTCCGGTCACTATGCCAATCCAAACAATGCCATCAAAGGAGAGGAGCTTCCCGTTCTGTACGCAGGACACGAAATTGCCTGCCACGGTGTCCGTCATGCATCGATGACCTACCTTGACCCGACGGCGATCTATCATGAAATTTTCGCAGACCGCATTGCGCTTGAGAAATACGCGGGCTACCCCATCCGCGGTCTGTCGTATGCCAATGGCAAGTATACCGAGGACAACCTGGCACCGCTTGCCGCCTGCGGCATCGTTTATTCCCGTACAACGAAAGACACCAAGCGTTATGAATTCCCGACCAACTTCTTAGAGTGGCATCCGACGACGCATCAGCGCGATGCCGTTCCCTGTGCCGAAGATTTCATGCATGCCATCGACGGCTACTACAGCGGTCCGAAGCTGCTCTATATCTGGGGTCACAGCCATGAATTTGAGCGCATGGTCAAGTGGTCGGAGATCGAGCAGTTCTGCAAAACAGTTGCGGGCAATGAAAAGATCTGGTATGCGACCAACATTGAGATTTACGATTACATGCAGGCACAGCGCGCACTGGTGCTGTCTGCTGACCATACGATGGTTTACAATCCGTCCGCAATGGAGGTCTGGTTCTCCTGTGACGGCGAAATCTGCTCGGTAAAGCCCGGGGAGATGTGGAAGAAATAAACGAAAACCCCGAAGACTCGTTTGA
The DNA here is from genome assembly GCA_017558715.1 of Clostridia bacterium. Lineage (GTDB taxonomy): Bacteria > Bacillota > Clostridia > Oscillospirales > CAG-272 > RGIG3925. Next base: position 11,919 of record JAFYTT010000203.1, read on the forward strand.
ATCTTCGGGGTTGGATTTTCTAAATCTTAATGCTTGGTATAAGCGGCACGCAGAGAATCGCGGTATTCCGTCGGGGTAACACCCGTCATGCGGCGGAACCAGCGGCTGAAGTAGAACTCAGAAAGTCCGAGGTCTTCCGCCACATCGGAGGTTTCAATGGCAGACTCCAGCTGTGCGGCGGCACGGGAAATGCGGAGCTGATTGATGAAGTCACCGACGGTAATGCCCTCGCACTTTTTGAAAACCTTTGCACAGTAGACGGGATGCAGACCAACCTGATCGGCAAGATCCTCGAGCTGTACACCCTCTCGGTAATGCTCCAAAATGTAACGCTTCATGGCGCGGACATAGTCATTATCCGAATAACGGACAACAAAGTCCTCCATCTGAATGAGCAGCATCTGCAACGCCGCCAGACACTTCTTGCGCTGGTCGGGAGAGCCGGTAAGACA
>JAFYTT010000204.1 GCA_017558715.1 Clostridia bacterium
CATTGCAGATGTCCTCGGTATCCTCAAATCCGTATCGGTTGAGCAGCCAGCGGCAGTATTCCGCCTGTTCCAGCGCCATGTGGACCGGAGAATAGGAGTGCCAGGAGAAGAAGTCCAGCGGTGCTTTGTGTTCGTCAGAGGAGATGTATTTTAGGAAGTCACGCATGAAAATGATGAAATACTCGTCAAGTGTGAACGGGTCGGCACCCTCCAGCGCATTGTGCCCTTCGTCAGCAGGCATACCGTAAAAGCCCGAGCATCCGTAGCCGCCGACCTTGATTGTATCACCGAAGCAGTTCTTCAGATGGTTTGCGGTGACCGCATACAGCTCATAAAACTGCTCCGCCGTGCCGCGCCACATGGAGGCATATTCGGTCTTCCAGCAGTCGTCCGGTTCGTTCCAGATTTCCCAATATTGGATGCCGAAGTGATACCCGTCTGCCCAGCCCTCATTGTAATGACGGATGACATGTTCACAGATGCGTGCCCACTTTCCAAAGTCAGCCGGCGGGAAAATACGGTAGGCTTTGCGCAGATGCTCATTCTCGATTGTAACGCCGAGGCGGAAGACAGGTTCACACTTGTGTTTCATCAGCGTTTCGATCAGCCAGTCGGTAAAGGCAAAATCGTACGATGCGGGATTATTTTCGTCGGCATCAAAATCGCGGAACAGATTGGGGATGTCGACATACAGATCGCCGCCCAGCCATCCGCAGACATCGTGCAGGCGCGAATACGGCATGCCTGCATCGGAGAGATAGTGGAACATGCGGTCATCGTGGAAGATCATCGGCGGCTGACCGATACCGTGCATGGGCTTGATTTTATTTCCGGTGAGACGTGCAAAATCTGCGGTAATTTTCATGAGAGTTATCCTTTCTGAAGATCGTTCATTTTGTGTATTATAGCAGATATCCGTCCGCTTGTCAAGCATGCCGCAAAAAAAGCAAATTCCGCATGAAAATCCACAGCAGAAATTGACAAATCGGAGAATCTGTGATACAATGTAGAAAAATAAGTATCGTTGAAAGGAACTATACCACTATGGCAGACTTACTCGTAAAACTGTATGAAATTCCCTCCGCACAGCCCGATATCGATGCGCTGGCTGAAAAGAACATCGTTATCCGCCGTCCGATCGGTCCCGAAAATTGGGGCGTGATCGCATGGATCAAAGAGCATTTTGATGCCGGCTGGGCAAGTGAAGCGGAAAATGCATACTTCCGTTCTCCCAAGAGCATTTATATTGCCATCCGTGAAACCAAGGATGAGGATGGATACATTCATCCCGAAATGCTGGGTTTTGCATGCTATGACGCAACCGTCAAGGGCTTCTTCGGTCCGACCGGCGTCGCAAAGGAAGAACGCGGACAGGGCATCGGCAAGGCGCTTCTGCTGGCTTGTCTCAATGCCATGAAGGAAGAAGGCTATGGCTACGGCATCATCGGCTCCGCGGGACCTGTCAAGTTCTATGAAAAGACCTGCGGTGCGACGGTGATTGAAGGCTCTGATCCCGGTGTTTACCGCGGTATGTATCTTGGTTGAGTCTGTGAGGTGACCGATTATGCTGTTATATGTGGTCCGTCATGGAGACCCCGATTATGAACATGATTCGCTCACGCCGCTCGGACAGCGACAGGCGGAAGCGGTTGCACGCCGTCTTGCCGTAAACGGTCTTGACCGTATCTACTCTTCTCCGCTCGGACGTGCAGTTGCTACCGCAAAGCCGACCTCGGAGATCCTGCGTCTTCCCGTTGAGATCGAGGATTGGTGTTCAGAAGGTCATGCGTGGCATGATATTGCCGGAACGATGGAAAACGGACGTGCAACATGGGCATTCCATCAGAATAACACTGTCATTCACACCGAGGAAGCAATGAGCCACACCAACGAAAACTGGTATGAGCTCGAATGCTTCAAGATGATCCGCGGCAAGGAAGGCAGAGAACGGATTCAGGCGGCATCCGATGATTTCCTTGCAAGACAGGGTTATGTCAGAGAAGGCGGCAAGTACCGCATTGAGCGTCCCAACGACGACCGCGTTGCTGTCTTCTGCCATCAGGGTTTTTCGATGGAATGGCTGCCTGTACTGCTCGGTATTCCGCCGCAGTATACGTTTTCGTCGTTTGACTTCACCCATGCGGCAATTTCTATCTTCGAATTTGTAAATTATAAAGACGGTTATACCTTCCCGCGCTGTCTGTGCCTTTCCGATACCTCGTATCTGTATGAGGACAGACTGCCGCTGCTTTACAATCATTATATTGAAATTTAAGAAGGAGGGAACATTGCTATGCTGTTTTATTTTATCAGACACGGTGATCCCGACTATTCCACGGATTCGCTGACACCGCTCGGCAAGCGTCAGGCAGAAGCGGTTGCACGCAGACTGTCTGTGCGCGGTCTTGACCGTATCTACTCCTCTCCGATGGGGCGTGCACGCGAGACCGCACAGCCGACCGCAGAGATCCTGCGTCTGCCGGTTGAGATTGAGGACTGGACCTCGGAAGCACTTGCATGGGAGCAGCTGACGGAAAAGGACGAAAACGGAAAGACCAAGTGGATCCATGTCCGTATGCAGAAGCCCGAAACCTGTGAAACGGAGCGTTCGATTCTGACGATGGAAAACTGGGCGGATATGCCCAGTATGGCAGGAACTGGTGCAAAGGAAGGCTTTGCGCGGATTCAGGCTGCCTCCGATGAATTCTTTGCAAGACAGGGCTACGTCAGAGAGGGTGCAAAGTTCCGCATCGAGCGTCCGAACAACGACCGCATCGCGCTGTTTGCTCACGGCGGCTTCGGTGTTGCATTTGTCTCCGTTCTGCTCGGCATCCCGCCGCAGTTCATTCTGTCGACGTTTGAAATGCCGCATTGCGGTATCTCAATTTTCGAATTTGCCAACCATTCCGACGGTTATACATGCCCGCGCTGTCTGTCGTACTCGGATACTTCGTTCCAGTATCAGGACAGACTGCCTATGCTGTACAACAACTCCATCAAAATCTGATATTTTTCAGCCGACTGTTTCCGTTTGGAGGCGGTCGGTTTCTCTTTTTCAGCATTGAATAAAAGAAAAATGAAAAAATTCAAAAAAACTATTGACAAAACCGAAAAAATATGGTATCATATATAGCGTTGAAGCGAGAATGCTTACAACATAGGAAATGCGCCATTAGCTCAGTGGATAGAGTGCCCGGCTACGAACCGGTAGGTCGCAGGTTCGAATCCTGCATGGCGCGCCACCTGTTC
>JAFYTT010000205.1 GCA_017558715.1 Clostridia bacterium
CGATTCGATACTCAGGTTTTCCAAAAGAGAGGCATCGCTGTCCGCAATGTTCCTGCAGCCAAGATCGGCAAGCATTTCCCCGAGCACCGTTCCCACGCTTCCTTTTGCCTTGACAAAGCCGGAGGACGCGCGCAAAAGGAGGATTCTGTTTTCCGATACCGGAATATCCGCGTCGGCATACTGCTGTTTTACGGATGCGATTTCTGCGGCAAGCCGTTCTCCGTTCTGCTCCCAAAGGTCCGTGCGTCCCGTGATGTCCGTACAGGTTTTCAACATCTGCAGATAGTCATCAAAGCAGATGACATCAAAATAGGCAACCGTGATGCCGGATGATTCCAGCAGCGGACACAGCTCCACATGGCTTGCTGTGGATGACGATGCGATGACAAAATCGGGTGCGGCTGACAACAGCAGTTCGGTGTTCGGTGAGTGGGCGCCGCCGATGTTGACCGCATCCGGAAGATCGAGACCGAAGTCGTCCCATGCATCCTCGGCTGCAGCACAGACATCCCCGCCCGCAAGCGTCCATACATCGGCAAAGCTGCCGAGCAGACATGCGGTTCTCTGCGGCTGTGATGACAAAGATACCGTGCGTCCGAGTGCATCGGTGAAAACAATATAAGCTGTGGTACCGTTATTTGGTCCGTTCCCGCAGGAGCATAATACGCTCATACCGAGAAAACAGGCAAGGAAAATAGACAGGAACGAAAACAAAAGTTTATGACTTGGGTTGAAACGCATCAGCAATACCTCAAATTGCATGAAAATGATTGACAGATACCGCATCCGATGTTATAATAAATCTGATAACGATATATGGTATGTTTCATTATATCATATATTTTTGCGCATGTCAATCGGCGGGAAACCGCTTGTGTGCTGACAAACAGAAAAACAGATCAGAAAAGGAGAACCACTCTATGAGTTTGACAAAAGAACAGATTGCAGGAGTCAAGGGAAGGGGATTTCTGCTGAATCGCGGAACGGAATGCTTTTCCGGCAGACTTGTCGCCGCGGCAGGTGTTTATACGCCCGAAGCCCTGCATGCAATTGCCGAATGTGCCGCATTGTTCGGAAACGGTAAGGTGATTTTTACAGCCCGTCTGGATGCGGAGATCGTCGGGATTCCGTATGAGAAGATTCCTGCGGCGGAAGCATATATGGCGGAGCATGGACTGTCCTTCGGCGGTACGGGTGCGAAAATCCGTCCGATCGTCGCCTGCAAGGGTACCACCTGTGTCTATGGCAATATCGATACGCAGGGCATTGCACAGATTTTGCATGATACCTTTTATATCGGTATGCGCGATATCAAGCTGCCGCATAAATTCAAGATCGGTGTCGGCGGATGTCCCAACAGCTGTATGAAGCCGAGTTTGAATGATGTCGGTATTGAGGGCTGCAAAACCTTTGCCTTTGATGCGGATCTCTGTCACGGATGTGCATCGTGTGCCGTTGCAAAGGCGTGCCCGTCCAAGGCGGTTGCCGTGATTGATGGTAAGGCTGTCACCGATGCAGGCAAGTGTACCAAGTGCGGTGTCTGTGTCGGCAAGTGTCCGTTTGGTGCTGTTCCGAAAGAAGCGGAATCCGCCTGCCGTATCTATGTCGGCGGAACATGGGGCAAGACCCAGCGCATGGGAACGCGGCTGTCGGGCGTTTATTCCTTTGAGGAAATCCCGATGATGATTGAAAAGGTCATACTCTGGTATAAAGAGAACGGCCGCGCAAAAGAACGTCTCGGTGCCGCCATTGACCGTATCGGCGTGGAAGTGCTGGAGGCGGCACTTGCCTCTGACGATCTGCTGTTGAGAAAAGAAGAAATTTTAGCTGCTCCGATTCCTGAATGAAAGGAACTTGCTGATATGAAACATCACTATTCCGTCCTTGGCTATCCGCCGCATGACAGACGACTGGATGTCAGCCGTCATACCAACTCAATTTTCCCGATTACCTGTTTTTCCTCGCGCGAGGAAGTGGAAAAGCGCCGCGAGGAGCTTCGCTTCAATCTTCGTATGGCGGCAGGACTTTACCCGTATCCCGAGAAAACACCGCTGCATCCGAAATATGAGGATGTCGGCACCTTTGACGGCTATTCCGTGAAAAAGATCATGTTTGAAAGCCGTCCGGGCTTTTGGTCAACGGGCAATCTTTATCTGCCGCATCCGATGAAGGAGAAGATGCCTGCAATTCTCAATGTCATCGGTCATTGGGAACCCCAGCGCCTGACCCGTGAGGAGACCGGCGACTATCCCGCACAGCTTGCCAATTTTGCGCGTATGGGCTTTGTCTGTCTTGTCACCGACATGATCGGCAAGGTCGACAGCCTGCAGATCACGCACGATTACGGCAGAGAAGAAAAGGAGCTTTATACCTCCAACGGACTTGGTATTCAGCTTTGGAACAACATCCGCGCGCTTGATCTGCTTTGCTCGCTTCCGTATGTCGATGCGGAGAAGATCGGTATGACGGGTGCCTCCGGCGGCGGCTCGCAAACCCTGTTCCTCACCTTGCTGGACGAACGCATCAAAGCGGCGGCTCCGATCAATATGATTTCTCTGCATATGCAAGGCGGCTGTCAGTGCGAAAATGCAGAGGGTCTGCGCCGTGATACCGATAACACCGAAATGTGCGCCATGATTGCGCCGCGTCCCCTGTTCTTATCGGGCTCCACCGGTGACTGGACGCGCTGGCTGGAAACCGACGAACTTCCCGGTGTGCTGGAGGCGTACCGTCAGTATGGCGCGGAGGATATGGTTGAGCACTTCTATCAGGATGCGCCGCACCAGTATAATGAAAAAACGCGTCATCATGTCTACAGCTTCTTTGCACGCCATCTGATGGGGTGTGATCCCCATTGGGAGGAACAACCCATTGAAACGGGTGATCTTTCCGCATACACCTGGTATGCCGGAGTCGGACATGCTCCCGGTATTTCTTCCGACGCGGAATTCTTTGCATGCCACAAGGCAGAACGTGCAACTGCCATGTCGATGCTGTCCGATGAGGAAAAGCGGCGTATGCTCGCATGGATGACGGGCGTTGGCTGTACTGATTCCCGTTATATTGCAATTTCCGAACATACAGAGAATGGTATCACCGAAAAGCACGGCATTCTTGTCGGCTGCAAGGGTGAAAAGCTGCCTGTGATTTCCCTGGTTCCCGATGGTTGGGACGGCGGTCGGATTTGTCTGGCACTCAGCGAAAACGGGAAAGTATGTCTTGACGATCCCACTCTTCAGAAATTGTTATCCGATGGAATTGCCCTCATCAGCGGCGATTTGTATCTGACAGGGGAATCTGCGGATTGCGTACAGGTGGATTTTGTGAATGTCGAGAATAACCGCTATTTCTCTACCTTCCATAACACTGCGGATGCCAATCGGGTACAGGATACCGTGCGGCTGATTCGATATGCCGCTTCCCTTGGCACAGAAGTAACTGTCCGTGCATGGGGCTGTGCTGCCCGTGCTGCCGCTTGTGCCGCCGCGCTGTGTGACGGTATTGCCGCCATCGAACTGGATGACAGCGCCCTGACGCTTCCCTGTGACGATAAAGCGTTCTATCGCGAATTTTTCATTCCCGGGATTGGTCTGCTCGGCGGTCCGCGCGGCTGTATCGCAATGGCAAAGTGTCCTGTAACCCTGTTCTGAAAAGGAGTATGATTCTGTGAATACCAATCCTTCCAACCGTCCCGTTCGTGTTCTGCAGTTCGGGCAGGGAAATTTCCTGCGTGCGTTCTGTGATGATTTCATCGACCGCGCAAATGAAGCAGGTGTCTATGACGGCTCCATCGTGATCGCACAGTCTGTCGGTCAAAAGAACCCTGCATTTGCGGCACAGAATTGCCGATATACAACTGTTCTGCGCGGAAAGGAAAACGGCGCGGTCATCAATTCGGCACATACTGTGACCTCTGTACATGCGCTGATTCATACAAGTGAAGATTATGATACTTTTATGGAATATGCCGCTTGTCCGACGCTGGAGGTTATCCTGTCGAATACAACAGAGGCGGGTATTGTATATCACGAGGCAGACACGTATTCGATGACCCCGCCCGCAGGATATCCTGCAAAGCTGACGAAGTTCTTATATGCGCGGTTCGATGCCTTTGACGGCGATGCATCGCACGGACTTGTTGTATTCCCGACCGAGTTGATTGAGAATAACGGTGATACCCTGCGTACCTGTATTCTGCGCCATGCGGAAGACTGGCAGCTTGGAAAGGCATTCTGTGACTGGGTAGAGCATGCCTGTATGTTCTGCAATACCCTCGTTGACCGTATTGTCACAGGCTATCCGAAAAAGAAAGAGGATGCCGACGCGATTTTTGAAAAGCTCGGTTATACCGATGCCCTTCTTGACCTTGCGGAACCGTTCGGACTTTGGGTGATTGAAGCCCCCGATCTCCGACGTGCCGAGAGGGTTCTGCCTCTTCACCGCGCAGGATTGCCGGTGATCTTTACCGACGATCTGACCCCGTACCGTGAACGCAAGGTGCGGATCCTCAACGGCGCACATACCTCGTTTGTCCCTGCGGCATTTTTAGCGGGTGAGGAGATTGTGCGTGATTGTATGGCACATCCTGTGATTCGTCCGTATATCGATGCGTGCGTCTATCGGGAGATTATACCGACGCTGTATGGGAAGCTCGATGAAGCAGAATTGCATTCGTTTGCCGCCGCTGTCTGTGAACGCTTTGAAAATCCGTTCATCGATCATGCGCTGATCTCGATCTGTCTCAATTCCGTATCGAAATGGAAGGCGCGTGTCTTGCCGTCCGTTCTCGATGCGGTCAAATGCGGTACAACGCCGCACGGACTGATCTTCTCCTTTGCCGCACTCTGTGTGTTTTACGCGCGCGCTAACATGACAGAAGACGGTTTTGTCGGCATGCGTGAGGTTGATGGGAAACCCACACCCTATACCATTTCCGACAGCGGTGAAGTGCTTGCGTTTTTCGATGCATACGGAAATGCAGAAGATGTCCTGCTACGGTTTGCCGCCAATACGGCTTTCTGGGGCATGAATCTCTGCGAGATCGACGGTTTTGCCGCCCCTGCGCAGATGTATTATGACAGCATCCGACGTGACGGTGTCCTCTCTGCCATGCAAAAAGCAGTCAGCGCATCACAGAAGGGGTAAGATGTATGGAGTTTATCAAAATTACAGAATCCGATAATGTTGCCGTTGCGCTGTGTCCGCTTGCAAAGGGCAGCAGTGCCGCAGGTGTGACCTTGACAGAAGACATTCCCGCCGGACATAAATTTGCGCTGATCCACATTGCAAAGGGCGAGAGTGTTATCAAGTACGGTTCCCCGATCGGATGTGCGACAGAAGATATTCCCGTCGGTGCATGGGTGCACACGCACAATACGAAAACCAATCTGTCCGATGTGCTGGAATATACCTACCATCCGACAGAATCTGTCATCCGCCGGGAAACTCCCGCCACCTTCCGCGGATTTCGCCGTGCGAATGGGAAGGTCGGTATCCGCAATGAAATCTGGATCATCCCGACGGTTGGTTGTGTCAACTCCCCCGCCGGAGCACTGGCACAGAAGGCAGCGACATTGGTGCGCGGTTCGGTCGATGGCGCATACGCGTTCCCGCATCCTTACGGTTGTTCCCAGCTCGGCGGAGACCATGAGAATACGCAGAAAGCCCTTGCAGGACTGGTACACCATCCCAATGCGGGCGGTGTACTTATGCTCGGTCTGGGATGCGAAAACAACAATATTGCAGA
>JAFYTT010000206.1 GCA_017558715.1 Clostridia bacterium
CAAGTATCCGCTCGGTCATTTTATCACTGCGAAATACTGGCACTGCGTCAATCCCGAGGGTCTGCATCTGTCCATTTCCGATACCGGCTGGGCAAAGGCGGCGTGGGGTAAGATTTACGGACAGTGGCTGTGTGAGGCAGGTCTGTTTGTCTATGACTTTGACCGCTTCGACGCATCCGATATTCTGCCGATGTTTGCACAGTACGGCATTACGACGTTCTGCGCACCGCCTACCATGCTCCGCATGATGATCAAGCAGGATCTGTCCGGCTACGATCTGTCCTCCGTTGAGCATATGACAACGGCTGGCGAAGCACTCAATCCAGAGGTCTTCCGTCAGTTTGAGGCGGCAACGGGACTGCAGATCATGGAAGGCTTCGGTCAGACGGAAACCACAGTCGCACTTGCCAACCTGTTTGGCACCAAGACCAAGGTCGGCTCGATGGGTAAGCCCGTACCGCTGTATGACATCCACCTGCTCGATGCAGACGGCCGTGATGTCGACGACGGTGAGGTCGGTGAAATCTGTATCAATATCACGGGCGGCAAGCCCAATGGACTCTTCTGCGGCTACTTTGACGATGAAGAAAAGACCGCCGAGGTCTGGCACGACGGTTATTATCATACCGGCGATACCGCATGGCGCGACGAAGACGACTACTTCTGGTATGTCGGTCGTGTCGATGACGTCATCAAGTCCTCCGGCTACCGCATCGGTCCGTTTGAAATTGAAAATGTCATTATGGAACTGCCGTATGTTCTGGAATGCGGCGTTTCCGCTGAACCCGACGAGGTGCGCGGTCAGGTCGTCAAGGCAAGCATCGTTCTTGTCAAGGGCACCGAGGGTACCGACGCGCTGAAGAAGGAAATCCAGGAATACGTCAAGGAACGCACCGCACCGTACAAGTACCCGCGTGTGGTTGTCTTCCGTGACGAGCTGCCCAAGACCACCTCGGGCAAGATTCAGAGAAACAAGCTCTGATATTCATTTCCATTATTGAAATTGCTGATAGGAGGATGCCCAAGATGTTTGATGAAACCAAGCCGATTACCCTGCAGCTGGACGGCGGTGAAGAAGTCCCGACCGCGGAAGCTGTCTCACTTCCCACGCCCGCAGAGGCTGCAGAAACGGTTCCCGCTGTCGTTCTGACAGAGGAGGAAACCCAAATGGTCGCGGAGTTTGCCGAGAAGATCGATCTGCGTGATTCTGCTGTGGTACTGCAGTACGGTGCCGCATGTCAGAAGAAGATCGCGGCGTTTTCGGACAATGCACTCGAGGGCATCCGTACCAAAGACCTCGGTCAGACCGGGGAAATGATCACCGATCTTGTCACCAAGCTGCGCGGATTTTCCGCAGTCGAGGAAGAACGCCGCGGATTTTGGGGTCTGTTCAAAAAAGCAGGCGACCGCGCGGTTCAGCTGAAAGCCAAGTATGACGATGCCGAGGTCAACATTGACCGCATTGTAGGGGAGCTGGAAGGGCATCAGAACCGACTGCTCACCGATATTGTGATGCTTGACAAGCTCTACGACGCGAACCTTTCCTACTTCAAGGAACTGTCGATGTACATCATGGCAGGCAGACAGAAGCTCGCCGAGGAACGCGCGACGACGCTTACCGCAATGCAGGAAAAGGCGGCAGTATCGGGTCAGACCTACGACGCACAGACGGCAAACGACTTTGCGGCGATGTGTGATCGGTTTGAAAAGAAGCTGCATGATCTGGAGCTGACGCGCACGATCTGTATTCAGATGGCACCGCAGATTCGCCTGATTCAGAACAACAATGCGATGATGTCGGAAAAGATTCAGTCCACCGTCAGCAATACCGTACCGCTGTGGAAGAACCAGATGGTGCTTGCTCTCGGTATGGCACATTCCAAGCAGGCGATGGAAGCACAGCGTGCGGTGTCCGATCTGACAAACGAGCTGCTGCGCAAAAACGCCGAAGCGCTCAAGCAGGGAACCGTGGAAATCGCACAGGAAAGTCAGCGCGCGATTGTCGATTTAGAAACCGTGCAGTACACCAATGAACAGCTGATCGGAACGCTTGACGAGGTTCTGCGGATTCAGGAAGAAGGTCGTCAGAAGCGTCTCGATGCCGAATCCGAGCTGCTCCGCATTGAAAACGAGCTGAAGCAGAAGCTGCTGACGTATCCGGGATAATAAAACGGTGATCATGACGAACCCGTTTCAGGGTGTTTCTGTATGGACGACCAGTGGTCGTCCGTGTAAGAAAACAGAGAATACGGGATTGCGTTATAAAATTTATATCGATCAATTTCAACCGTGAATGTCATCGTAATGCAGCGTTTCGGACGACCACTGGTCGTCCATACAGACTTATTTCAGGGTATCCTTTATCTGTTGACAGCGTGACTGTCAGGAGGAATTTACATGAACAACGGAAAATCCGGATGTCTTGGCACGGTTGCTGTAATTCTGGTCATCATTCTGCTGATCAAAATTGCGCCGATGCTATTGACGCTCATCAAAATCGGCATGATCCTGACGATTGTCGGCATTGTCGCGCTCGTTGTGCTCGTCATTTATTTCTCGACGCGCAAGACGAATCCAAAACAGCCTGACAATCAGCAGAATGCAGAAGACGAACAGTCACCCAAAGAGGAAGAGCCCGATCCTGCGCTGTCCGAGGAACAGAACGCGATTCTGAAGCAAGGACGCGCGCATCTGATGGAGCTTCGCCGCCGCATGACGCATGTCAAGCATGTTCCGATCCGCACGGTCTGCGGCAACATCTGCTCCGAAGCCGAGAAAATTCTCGCAGCGCTTCGCAAAAAGCCCGAAAAGATTTCGCAGGTCAGACAGTTTCTCAACTACTATCTGCCGACGCTCGGCTCGATTCTCGAAAAATACGTCAGACTGGAAGAAAACGATGCGCTAACGGAATCGATGACCGACAATACGCTGGAGCATTTGAACGGAAAAGGCTTTGACGTATCTGTTAAAGTTCCGTTCACTGTAAATATCACAACCGAAGACGGAGATAAACTTAACATCAGAGTTACGGCTGAATTTGAAGAAGAAGTCATTCTGAAGCAGAGCGTCAGCACTTCACGTCACAAGATAGGCTTCTTGAAATATGACTATTCTTTGAACGCCTCCTTTGAAGTCGGAAACTATACAGGCATTAACTTTAGTGCGGATATTGATTCTGCTGACGGCAGCAATGAATCTATGTCCGAAATACTGAAAGTGATTATGAAGCAGATGGAAGACTACCAAAGCGGC
>JAFYTT010000207.1 GCA_017558715.1 Clostridia bacterium
CGTGAGCGGGAACGGAGGAAGAACCTGCGAACTGTGCATCACCGTGCATACGGCCCATGGTATCGGTCAGACCGTAGGAAGCGGGACCTGCTGCCATGTTATCGGGATGGAGGGTACGACCGGTACCGCCGCCGGAAGCGACAGAGAAGTACTTCTTGCCGTTTTCAAGTGCCCACTTCTTGTAGGTACCTGCAACGGGGTGCTGGAATCTGGTCGGGTTGGTGGAGTTACCGGTGATGGAAACGTCAACACCTTCGTGGCGGAGGATTGCAACGCCTTCGAGAACGTCGTTTGCACCGTAGCACTTAACCTTTGCCTTGTCACCGTCAGAGTATGCCTTTTCATAAACGACGGAAAGTTCGTCGGTGTAGAAGTCATAGTCGGTGCAGACATAGGTGAAGCCGTTGATTCTGGAGATGATGAAAGCAGCATCCTTACCGAGACCGCAGAGGATAACGCGGAGCGGTTCCTTACGAACCTTGTTCGCGGTTCTTGCGATACCGATCGCGCCTTCAGCAGCTGCGAAAGATTCGTGACCTGCGAGGAAGCAGAAGCACTTGGTTTCTTCGCGGAGCAGCATTGCAGCAAGGTTACCGTGGCCAAGACCGACCTTTCTGGTCATTGCAACGGAGCCGGGAACGCAGAATGCCTGCAGACCGATACCGATTGCTTCAGCAGCGTCAGCAGCGTTGGTAACGCCCTTCTTCAGTGCGATTGCACAGCCGAGGGTATAAGCCCAAGCAGCGTTTTCGAATGCGATGGGCTGAATGCCCTTAACGATTGCATCGGGATCGAAGCCCTTTGCAAGGCACATTTCTCTTGCTTCTTCGAGGTCCTTGATGCCGTATTCAGCCAGACACTTTTCAATACCGGCAAGTCTTCTTTCCTTGCCTTCAAACTTTACACTGTTGTTTGCCATTGTACGTGTCTCCTCTCTTAGTTCTTTCTCGGATCAATGTACTTGACAGCTTCATTGAAACGGCCATAGTTCTTGATGTTGGATTCAAATGCTTCCTTGGGATCGGTGCCTGCCTTGATGGCATCCATCATCTTGCCGAGGTTGACGAACTCGTAACCGATGACTTCGTTGTCAGCATCCAGACCGAGGCGAAGGATATAGCCTTCTGCCATTTCGAGGTAACGGACACCCTTTTCGCGGGTTGCGAAGATGGTACCGATCTGGGAACGCAGACCCTTACCGAGGTCTTCGAGGGAAGCGCCGACAGGCAGACCGTCTTCGGAGAATGCAGTCTGGGAACGGCCGTATGCGAGCTGCTTGAAGATCTCGCGCATAGCAACGTTGATCGCGTCACAGACGAGGTCGGTGTTGAGTGCTTCGAGAAGGGTCTTGCCCTGCAGGATTTCGCCTGCCATAGCAGCGGAGTGGGTCATACCGGAGCAGCCGCAGGTTTCAACCAGTGCTTCTTCGATGATACCGCCCTTGACATTCAGGGTCAGCTTGCACATACCCTGCTGGGGTGCACACCAGCCGATACCGTGAGAGAGACCGGAGATGTCCTTGATTTCATAAGCCTTTACCCATCTGCCTTCTTCGGGAATGGGAGCGGGACCGTGCTTCGGGCCCTTGGCTACACTACACATTTGTTCAACTTCGTGCGTATAGTTCATGTTGAAAGACTCCTTTTATAAAAATTTTGGGTACACTGAATTTATGAAAGAAATCGCTTTACGCGATGACTTCGCCGTAGCACTTGCCGAATGCGCAAGCAGCGTTTGCTTCATCGGTATCGATGTGCATTGCTGCTGCAAAGGAAGACTTGACACGGACGACAACGTCGTCGTAGATGGTCTTTCTGCCTTCGGAATTGATTGCAACCTTGACAATCTGCTTGTCTGCAACGCCGAATGCTTCTGCATCCGCGGGGGTCATGTGGATGTGTCTCTTTGCGATGATAACGCCTTCAGCGATCTCAACTTCGCCGCACGGACCGACGAGCTTGCAGCCTGCAGAGCCTGCAACGTCACCGGATTCACGGACGGGAGCGTCAACACCGAGGGTTCTTGCATCGGTAAAGGAAAGTTCAACCTGGGTTTCGGGACGAGCCGGACCGAGGATGGAAACGCGTTCGATGGACTTCTTGGGGCCAACGAGGGTAACGCGTTCTTCGCAAGCGAACTGGCCGGGCTGGCTCAGGTCCTTCTTGTTGGTCAGTTCATGACCTGCGCCGAAAAGGATTTCGATGTGTTCTTTGGTGAGATGTACGTGTCTTGCGGAGGTTTCTACAAGAATCTTGGTTTCCATGATAGTAATTCCTTTCAATGATTTATTTTGGGTTCCATATAGAAATATTATACACCATTTTCCAGAAAAAGTAAAGCATCAAACCACATTTTTTTGCAAAAACTACGTCTGAAATGATATTTTTTTCACAGTCGGGGGTTATTTTATGAAAAAAGACGAAAAAAACGCAGAAGTTTGGTCAGACAATTCCGATGCGAACGAAAAAAACGGACATTCCGACAGCAAAAACGAGGTCTGCGGCTCGGTCTGTGACGGGGCTGTCACGGTCGGATGCGGCAAATCGCGGATCCACTGTCTGACAATCATCGGGCAGATCGAAGGGCATTATCAGCTCGGCGGCGGACAGAAAAGCACGCAGTATGAGCATCTGATTCCAGACCTTGTTGCCGCCGAGGAAGACGACTGCGTCTCGGGACTTCTGATTCTGCTCAACACGGTCGGCGGCGATGTGGAAGCAGGTCTTGCTCTGGCAGAGCTGATCGCTTCGATGAAAAAACCTACCTGTTCTCTGGTGCTGGGCGGCGGACATTCGATCGGTGTGCCGCTGGCGGTATCGGCAGATCGATCATTGATCGTTCCCTCCGCCACTATGACCCTGCATCCCGTGCGCATGAACGGACTTGTCATCGGTGTCCCGCAGACATACGCCTATTTTGCGAAAATGCAGGAGCGCATTGTTTCCTTCGTCACCGCACATTCGCACTGTGATGCCGACACACTGAACCGTCTGATCATGAGCACCGATTCGATCGCCGCCGATATGGGAACCATCATTGACGGCAGAGAGGCGGTCGACTGCGGCATCATCGATGCCATCGGCGGCTTGTCGGATGCCATGACATTTCTGCGTGAGCGTGCGGATATGTAAAATTGTTTACAATTATTTCCGCATATCCTCTTGTCAAACCCTTTCTTTTATAGTATAATATAATAAATTCCCGATAAAATCCATATAAAAGAAAGGAATACCTATTATGGTTCAGTATCTTGAAGCCGCAGCCGGTGAAATGAGCCCTGCGGGCAGCATGCTCGGTATGATCATTCCGCTCGTATTCTGCGGTATTATTTTCTATTTCTTCCTTTACAAGCCCCAGAAGAAGCAGGATCAGGAAGCACAGAAGATGCGCGACGAGCTGCAGGTCGGCGATGAAATCACCACCACCGGCGGCATCATCGGCAAGGTTGTTTCCATCAAGGACGAAACGATGGTCATCGAAACGACCCGTGACGCAACCAAGATCCGTCTTCTGAAGACCTCTGTCCGCTCCGTTGACGTCAAGGCAGACGAAGCACAGAACTGATCGCATCTGACAACGAAAAAAACGCATACAGAATATCGGATTTTATGAAGATTACACATTGACATTTTCAGAAAAATGTGGTATACTGTAAAAAACTAATTATTGGAGGACATACTCATGAAGCACATCAAGACTCTCGCTACCAAGAATCTTTGCAAGTCCGCAAAGAACGGCGGCTGCGGCGAATGCCAGACTTCCTGCCAGTCCGCATGCAAGACCAGCTGCGGTATCGCAAACCAGAAGTGCGAAAGCAAGGAAAAGTAATTGCAAAACAAAATGCCGCCTCACTTCGGGCGGCGTTTTTCTTTGATTTCTACATAGTATTGGAGACAAAACCATGATTCATTCTTATAAACTCGGCGGCTACAATATCGTTCTGGACATCTGCTCCGGCGCGGTCCATCTTGTGGACGAGGTCGCATACGATATTATCAACATGTACGAAGATCATACCGCAGAAGAAATTACTGCGGCAATCCTCGAAAAGTACGCAGGCAATCCCGAAGTCACGCCGGAGGAAATCGCAGAATGCATTTCCCAGATCGGTGAACTGAAGGAAGCGGGACAGCTGTTCACGCCCGACACCTATGAACCGATGGCAGATACGCTGAAGCAGAAGACCTCCGGCGTTGTCAAGGCGCTGTGTCTGCATATCGCACATTCCTGCAACTTAAACTGCTCTTACTGCTTTGCTTCGCAGGGCAAGTACCACGGCGAACGTGCGCTGATGTCCTTTGAAGTAGGTAAGCGCGCACTCGACTTCCTCATTGAAAACTCCGGCTCCCGCCACAACCTCGAGGTTGACTTCTTCGGCGGCGAACCTCTGATGAACTTCGACGTTGTCAAAGAGCTTGTTGCCTATGCCCGTTCCGTTGAAAAACAGCATAACAAGAACTTCCGCTTCACGCTGACAACCAACGGTATGCTCATCGACGATGATGTCATCGACTTCGCCAACCGCGAATGTGTCAATGTCGTTCTGTCCCTCGACGGCAGAAAGGAAGTCCACGACCGTTTCCGCGTCGACTATGCAGGCAACGGCAGCTGGGAAAAGATCGTTCCGAAGTTCCAGCGTCTCGTCGAAGCACGCGGCGGCAAGGACTATTATATGCGCGGTACGTTTACCCACGCCAATCCCGACTTTCTCGAGGACATCAAGGTCATGCTTGACCTCGGCTTCAACGAGCTGTCGATGGAACCCGTTGTCTGTGCGCCCGACGATCCGTCCGCGCTGACCGAGGAGGACTTCCCCATCGTCTGCGAACAGTATGAAAAGCTGGCAGAACTGATGCTGCAGCGCCACCGCGAGGGCAGACCGTTTACCTTCTATCACTACATGATCGACCTCAAGGGCGGTCCGTGCATTTACAAGCGCATCTCCGGCTGCGGCTCGGGAACGGAATACATGGCTGTCACGCCGTGGGGTGATCTCTATCCGTGCCACCAGTTTGTCGGCGACGAAAAGTATCTGCTCGGCAATGTCTTTGACGGTGTTTCCAATACTGCGGCACAGGATGAATTCATGAGCTGTAACGTCTATGCGCGTGAAGAATGCCGTGACTGCTGGGCACGTCTGTACTGCTCCGGCGGCTGTGCAGCGAATGCCTATCACGCAACCGGCTCCGTCAAGGGCGTCTACAAGTATGGCTGTGAGCTGTTCAAGAAGCGTATGGAATGTGCGATCATGCTCGAAGCTGCCAAGCTCGACGAAGAAGAATGAGCCGCACTCTGACCCCACTATGCGACTTTGTGCGCGCATACGCGGAATCGGACGCGCATCGGCTGCACATGCCCGGTCACAAAGGTGCTTCGGTACTCGGCTGTGAAGCATTTGATATCACCGAAATCGACGGCGCAGATGTGCTCTATCATCCGCACGGCATACTGGCACAATCGCAGAACATCGCACGCGATCTGTTCGGCGCAAAGAAAACGCTGTATTCGGCAGAAGGCTCTTCCCTCTCCATCCGCGCAATGCTCTATCTGGCACAGCTTGATGCAAAACAAAACGGCAGAAGTCAGACCGTCCTTGCCGCGCGCAATGCACACAAGGTGTTTTTGAGTGCCGCCGCACTGCTTGATTTTCCCGTGGTCTGGCTGTACGGAGAAGAAAACAGCGGACTGCTGTCCTGCCGCATCACACCCGCGGCACTGGAGGACATACTGTCATCCACCGATACCCCGCCCGCCGCCGTTTATATCACCTCGCCCGATTATCTCGGGTACACCGCCGATATCACAGCACTTGCCCGTGTCTGTCATGCGCACGGTACGCTGCTGCTTGTCGACAATGCGCACGGGGCATATCTGCATTTTCTCGAGAACCCCATCCATCCGCTCGACCTCGGTGCCGACCTCTGCTGTGATTCGGCGCATAAGACGCTTCCCGTATTGACAGGCGGCGGATATCTGCATCTGTCACACCGCGTCTCCGACATGCTTTGTGATCAGGCAGAAGCGGCAATGGCACTGTTTGCCTCGACCTCCCCGTCCTATCTGATTTTGCAGTCGCTGGATGCGGCCAATGCCTGTCTCGGCGGCGATTACCGGGCGGAATTATCCCGACTGTGTACACGGATGCAGGCACTCACCGCAGCACTTACCGACCATGGTTATGATCTGTGCGGAGACGAGGTCTGCAAGCTGACGATTGTACCGAAGTCCTTTGGTTATACAGGGGAGGAACTTGCCGGGATTCTGACCCGATACAAGCTCATTCCCGAGTTTTACGATCCCGATTATGTTGTTCTGATGGTAACGCCGCAGACCTCCGACGAAACGCTCGACCATCTGGAACAGACTCTGACCGCCATTCCCCGCCGCACACCGATGTTGGATGCACCGCCGCCCCTGCCATCCCTGCGCACCGTCTGTACACCGCGAAACGCCATGCTGTCCCCGTCTGAAACCGTCCCGGTGGAGGACTGTATCGGCAGAGTCCTTGCACAGCCGTCCGTATCCTGTCCGCCCGCGATTCCGATTGCGGTATCGGGTGAAGAACTGACGGAAGACGCCGTCCGTGCGTTCCGATATTGGGGCATTGAAACGTGTTCGGTCATTGCAAAAACGTAATAGAAACAGCATCACCCCGACAGATTTTTGACGCTCTGTCAGGGTGATTTCCTTTTTTATGGTTCGATCATTTTTTTGATCTGAACAAGCAGTTCACGGTCGGCGCGATATACACCTTCATACGGAATCTCGATCAGCACCTCGCCATTGTCTTCATATACAAAGTACCGATATTCCCGCTCGGGCACAGCAACCGTCACCGTATAATACACCTTTTCCGCCGGATAATCGTTGACACTCATGATCCGCGTCGGTTCTGCATCCGCAATCATCGCAAGAAGTGCCGCGGCATCCGCGATTGTCGTTTCCGCCGCACCTTGCAGGGAAACCGAAACCGACTGAATCTGCTCCTGTTGTGCCACGACAATCGGCTTCGCCATCGGGAACAGTTCGTTGTACGCGGCATATCCGCCGATGCCCAGTGCAAGTAAAAGGATCAGAAGCAGCAAATATATCCGTTTCATACTGTCACACCGTTACTGTTGATATTCCGCCGGAACCTTGCCCCAGAAGAAGCACGCTTCCACGGTTTCATTGTATTCATTATAGGAAATGTTCGATGTCGGTTTGGATTGCGTTGCGTAGATATCGCCGTTTCCGTCGGGCATCACGCTTTCATAAATTACACCCGAATGCTCATTGACATACTCAACGTAAGTATACTTCTGCGTTTCCTTGACTTTGTACTCGATGTGAATCCCGTAATCGGGGTCTACCAGCGTCAGAGGCGTATCGTATACGTGATAATATCCCGACAGCACACCGTTTTCCGCCATGTCTTCGAGTTCTTCCTCGGTCAGCCGATCGATGATTTCACCCCGGTAATAGACGTTTGCAAAGAGGAATGTTTTTTCATAGGTATAATCGTTAAATTCACGCCAGCTGTCACCGTTTCCCGTCGACAGAATCTCGCGGAGTTTCTCCGTGACGCCTTTGTACTCTGCAAACAGCGGAAATTCAAAATAATCGTTATCCAAACGGATATTGAGCGCGCCGGAATAAATTTTCTGCATTGCATTCGCACCTGCCGCACGGATTTCCTCACGGTAGACCTCCAAAATCGAGCGAATTTCAGCGGCAGTCAGATGGTTGTTTGCATCCAGACCCGTATCACTGAACAGACTGGAATTGTGGTACACACGAGTATAATACGTCTTATCGGGACTGACGCGTTCCGCTTTATCAAGGGCATCCAGCGCACGCTCAAAATACAGATCGGCAAAGTCATCCTGTGCCGTCAGTGCCGTGACAAACGGTACCCAGTCAGAGTACAGTACATCCGTGTTTTTCGCAATCGGAATCAGGTAGTTGGTCTTCCACACGGTCGTACCGATGTCGATCATGGTCGGCGCTTTCTGATAGCCTTCTTCCGCTTTTCTATATGCCGAGGGGATATCATAAGGCGCATAACCGCAGGCATCGTATGCCGCCTGTCCGTTCTTTGCCATATCATTGTACATGCGGATCAGTTCTTTGTCGCGGATGGTGATCGGCATATCACGGTGTTCCATTGTAATGTATCTCGTCATGACAACCGAGGGAATATAGCGGTCAAGACCGAGTACATCGATACGTGCAAGCACGGAGAACACCATCATACACGCCGTGAGAAGGATGACCGCACGTCTGCCCTCAAACATCATCTTCGGGGTCTTGTAAAAGATCGTGTTGCACAGCATCCAGCACAGAACCGCGCCGCAGAGGCATCCGAACAGCATCCAGATCACAGTAAATGCGTCTGAACCGTAACTCATCGACTCAAACAGCATACCGCCGAGCAGCGATGCCAGACCCATGAGCAGATACTTGACAATGTCGCGCACCCGGTCAAACGCAAACGGGGTTCCCGCCTTTTCGCTCTGGCGGATGACGGTCAGGACGACGGCGGCTGCACAGAATACCAGACCGAGCAGTGCGGTGCCGAGAAGAAACCATACGGATTTGTTTTCAGCAATACTGTAGAAAACACGGAACACGCCGGAAATGGCGGAGAAGAATTCCGCAGACATATAATAATCGGTGGCAATGCGGGAAAGTGTCATGTCCGCGAGACCGATCAGAGAGACAACCGCAATCGGTACATATCCGCCGAGCATCAGCAGCATACAGCCGCCCATGACGCCCGTACCGCAGAAGCTGCACGCAAGCAGGGTCAGTCCAAAGAAATACAGATGGATGCAAAGCCAAGCCGCCAGCAGTACGAAGCATCCGCCGAAGACCAGTCCGAGGTGCGGACGCATTGTTTCGGTGAGAAGTGCAACAAGCACCATCAGTAATATCGACGGCAGCCATGCAAGTACGGTCCATGTCAAATTCGCCGCGGCTTTTGTGACCAGATACGCCTGCCGCTTGACGGGCAGAGAGCAGATAAAGTTCATCTTTCTGCGGTCATAGAGGTATTCCGCAACAACCATCGCGCACATCATGCCGCCCAGACACGCAAAGACCGTGATGAACGGATTGGATACAGCGAAGAACTCTTCCAGATACGACAGCGCACGTTCGGGATATTCTTCAAAGGAGTTGGATCGGTTGGAGAACACCAGCAGATTCATAACAGGCAGAGCGAAGAACAGGACAATGGCAAACAGCAGTCCCATCGACCAGGTTCTGCGCAGTTCGTTTTTATAAAGTCCCGGAACAAACCAGTCATTATGGTGTCCGAGCAGACGGGTACGTTCGTCCGATGCTTCCGATTTAGCCGATAATGCTGTTAAAATCATAACCCTTTTCCTCCATTTCACAGATAAAGATTTCCTCCAGTGTCAGCGGAATCAGCTCATAGAATACGGGATTCTTTGCTTTGACCGCCGCCTCTGCCTCCTCACGTTCTCCGCGCAGGATCAGATTGAGGACGCTGCCGGATTTTTTATAGGAGACAACGTGCAGAATTTTACCATTGGGTGCACGGAAGCTGCCAAGATCGGGTTCCTCTCCGGGCAGAACCATCTGCACCTTATGTATTTCGGTTTTCATTGCATCGACCTCACGGTCAAAGAGAATACCGCCCTTATGAAGCAGACCGATGTGGTCGCAGATGTCCTCCAGTTCCCGCATGTTGTGGGACGCAATGACGGGTGTCATCGTTCCGTCCGCCACTTCCTCGGCAAGCAGACGCTTGACAAACTGGCGCATGACGGGATCAAGACCGTCAAAGGTCTCATCGCACAGAAGATACTTCGGGCAGCAGGACAGTGCCAGCAGCACCGATGCCTGCTTCTGCATACCCTTGGAGAACGTCGCAATCTTGCGGTCGGTTTCCAGATTGAAGATGGAGCGCAGATAATCGTATTTCTCATCTGACCAGTTGATGTACATCTGCTTGTAATAGCGCGCCATATCCTCAATCGTGCCGTGATTGAAGAAGAACTGGTCATCGGACAGATAGACAATGTCCTGCTTGCGCGCGGTGTTTTCCCAGATATCCTCGCCGTCATAGGACACGGAACCCGAGTCGGGACGATAAATGCCCGCCATGATGCGCAGAAGCGTCGATTTGCCCGCACCGTTGGAACCGATCAGACCGAAAATCGAGCCTTGTCGGATGGTTGCTGTCACATTGTCCAGAGAACGGACATGACCAAAGGTCTTTGTGACATTTTGAATGGAGATTTCCCCTGTCATGGGAGTGTACTGTTCTTGCATGATGATGGTCCGTCCTTTCTTACTTACTCTCATTGTATACGGTATCGAGAAGTGTCTGAATTTCCGACTTCTCAACACCTGCGTTCTGCGCCTGTCTGAACATCACACCGAGTGCCTCAAGCTGACGCTGACGCTCCTGTTTTGCAACCGAACCGATATCGGGTGAAATGAAGTTTCCCCGTCCCGGCAGAGAATAAATGACATTCTGCCGTTCCAGTTCCGCATACGCTTTCTGAATGGTATTGGGATTGATGGCAAGCTCCGCCGCCAGTTGTCTGACCGACGGCAGATGCTCATCGGGTTTCAGATGTCCCTGTACCGCCAGGGTGCGTATATTGTCAATCAGCTGTTCGTAAATGGGTTTACGGTCACGCATGTCTACCGTAATCATATTGGTATCCAACCCCCTATTCGCGTTCTAACTGTACTATTCGTGTTAGTACAGTTGAATTATATCACATCCGCACAGAATTGTCAAGATTTCCCTTACGTTTATTTATGAAGATTCTGTAAAGGATTCATGAATGCATTCTATTTTCCTGCCATGCCGCATTGAATAGAACAAAAACGATAGGAGATTGCCCATGTCCATACCAACACATAAGAATACGTCCAATGTCAAGACAAGAAGTATCCCGAAAATGCCGCCGTCCCCTGTCATCGGGCTCCTTCGCTCCGCTGTCACAGCACTGGGATGCGGGATTCTTGCCTTGCTTCTTGTCTGTGCTGTCCTGCTCTCAACGGAGAATCCGGGTGCTTATGCTCCACTTGCCGCCGCATTGATTCCGTTTCCCATCGCCCTTGTCTGCGGGATTCTGTCCGCAAAGCAGTCGTCCCTCGGCGGTCTGATTTCGGGTATCCTCGGCGGTGCGGTGCTCTGTCTGCTTCTGTTTTTACTCGGCTTTGCAGTCCCGCGCGGAGAGATGTCCGTAGTATCGCCGCTGAGCCTTCCCATTCGTGCGGGGGTCTGTCTTGCACTGTCTGCCATCGGCGGATATGGTGCAACCCACAAAAAGCCCCGGGCACATCATCGCCGCCGTCATCCGTAAACAAAAAAGAACAGCGATCGCTGTACGGCACAAAACCGTCAGGATCGCTGTTTTTCGTTGTTTGATTTCAGGAAACCACGTGCGTCGGGGTTCCCGCAATGAAATTCTTTAAGTTGTCTTCCACAATGTCAAGCAGACGGACACGGGTTTCCTTCGGTGCCCATGCGACGTGCGGAGTCGTGGTCAGATTCTTGACGCCGTGCAGGACGCAGTTTTCACGCATCGGTTCCAGCGTCAGAACGTCAATACCGGCCCCCGAAAGATGTCCCGATTCAAGTGCCGCGCGAAGGTCTTCTTCAACCAGCACGCCGCCGCGGGAGGTATTGACAAAATACGCACCCTGCTTCATCTGTGCAAAACGGGCAGCGTTGAACAGCTCTTTGGTCTCCTCGTTCAGAGGTGTATGAACGGAAACAATATCCGCCATGCCGAGCATCGTATCGAGGTCGGTGTACAGAACGGAATCGTCAGGGTCAACCGTTTCGGGCATTCTGTGCGGAACGGCGACGACCTTCATGGAGAACGCTTCGGCGATCTTTGCGACCTTGCGTCCGATCGCACCGTAGCCGAAAATACCGATGGTCTTGCCCGCAAGCTCAAACGTCGGAAAAACAAACGGAGAGAACGACGGGGAGTTCTTCCAGCCGCCTTCACGCACAAACGCATCGTAATCGGCGACGCGGCTGTAATGATGGAGCAGGAACGCAAAGACGGTCTGCGCCACAGCATCCGTGGAATAAGAACCTGCGTTGGACACGGTAATACCGTGCGCACGGCAGTATGCAAGGTCAATCATGTTGTAGCCGGTTGCGAAAATGCCGATATATTTGAGGTTTTTCGCCTGTGACAGCACTTCCTCATCCATGACGGTCTTATTGAGCAGAACGACATCGGCATCGGCAATGCGCTCTGCCGTTTCCTCACGGGACGTCAGCGGGTAAATGACCACCTCGCCGTATTTTTCAAAAACAGACAGATCGATATCGCCGTTTGTCACGGTCTGTGCATCGGTTAAAACAATTTTCATTTTTTCAAAATCCCTTCAATTTCAACAATATACATGGTATGGTAATCCCCGGCACTGTAATTGGACAGCAGCGCAGGATCAATAAACGCGCTTTCTTTCAGGTCATCGGCGTACAGTTTACGGCAGGACATGACCATACGCGCTTCGGCAAAGGCTGCTCTTTCACCGATCATCATCGGTGTCAGACCGGCTTCTGTAATTTTGTCGCAGTCACGGCCGGAAACGCGTCCGCACAGCTTCAGCGCATCGCGGTATTCCTCGGAGAAGAATGACAGCGTCATACCCTCCGCGCGCTCGGCAAATTCCTTTGTATACCGCTGCGGACGGATAAACACAAACGCGACAGGCTTGTTCCACAGAATACCGAAGCCGCCCCAGGAAGCGGTCATTGTATTGATCTTTTTCGTTTCGGGATCACGCGCGGTGATCAGCATCCACTCTTTGTCGAGCAGAGAAAACAGATTTTCATTCAGTTCAAAAGGGGTGATATGTTCCATTTGGTACCTCTTATCGGTGAATTTTATCGGTAATACTTATAATATGCAATGATTGTGCGTTCAATACCGCCGTGCTCAATATCGGGACCGATGATGATGGCACCGTCCAGGCTCATCAGCTCGGAGATTTTAAGCTCGTCGACATAGCCGCGGAAAATGATATCCGACTGTCCTGCCGCGGACACGATCAGACATCCCTCGCGGATCGAAAGCGAACCGTCCTTACCGAGGATAACATCGATCCCCTCCTGCCGCTCCGAGACATATTTGATATGCTTGTTTGCCACCTTTTCCGCCATCTCGCGGCGAAAGGCAACGGAATTTTCGTCGGGCTTGCGTTTGAAGAGCCGCTTGAACAAAGACAACCGCCTCACTCCTTTTCCGTATTCCTCATTTTTGCAATTTCTATCTATTATTTTACCATAAATTCATCAAAATGTCATCGTTTTTGCCAAGATTCCGGCGCATAAAAATTAACCAATTTTATCGGTCGTTTTTTGTTGATTCTGACGGAATTGAACGAAGTTTCAAAAAAGACTTGAAATCTTTGAAAGAATGTGATATGTTTATAAGGAATACATGCGGATATGACGGTTTGAAACAATTTCTTTCCTTATATCTAATGTACCGCCAAACACAAAAATTCACGGAACCCGGACACCCATCGCAACAACTGACATTTTGACTCCGGGAGAAAGGATGAATGTAATGCTTCCACTTGACAGGCTGTCCAAAGAAGCGGAGCTCGGGCTTGAAGCGCACGGCATCAAGGCAGACGACATTCAGCTTGCACTGCAGCTGGATATGGATGTCGACGGACGATTCGGCGAAACCTGGCTTTGCATCGACGGAGACAAACGACTGCACATCATGTCCGCAACGGGCAGTGATACCGACAGTCCCCGCGTCACCTCCACACTGGTGGATCAGAACCTCAAAAGAAAACACAAAACACCCAAAACGGAATCGACGGTGACCGCCGACCAGTTCCGCGACTGCGTGTTCCATACCTACGACATCGCGGATCTTCAGGATTCCTACATCGACAACTTTGTCACCTCTGAGCGATTCCTGTCCAAGCTGAACGGGGTCACAACGGTTCTTGCACAGTCGACCAACGCCCGCAAGCAGAAAATGTTCGCGTTCCTTGATCTGATGGAACGAATGCGGGAAGGACGCGAGATCAAGGAAGACGATCCGCTGTTCGATCAGTTCAACGCAAAGTGCCCGAAGTGCGGCAAGGTCTATGCCGACCAGAACAGAAAGATCTGTACCGACTGTATCAACAATTCCGCAGTCATGCTCCGTCTGTTCAAATACTTAAAGGACTACAAGGGCAGTATCGCCATCGTCCTGTTCGTCATGCTCGCGACCTCCGGTATTTCGCTGGTCAGCCCGCTGATCTCCGGTCTGTTCCTTTATGACAACATCATCTCGGAAACCGGTAAGTTCCACCACCTCGGCGTACACATGGTATGGATTGCCATCGCGCTGATCTTCGGTACCTCGATGCTGTCGCTGGGACTCGGTATCTGGCGCAACCGTACCAATGCCTACATGTCGACCCGCGTCACGCTTGCAATGAAGATGGATATCTTCTCCTGCATGCAGCGCCTGTCCCTGTCCTATTTCAACTCCAACCAGACAGGTCGTCTGATTACCCGTGTCAACTACGACGCCGACGTTATCCGCGGATTCTTCATCGACCAGATCCCCGCGCTTGTCGTCCACATGATCAACTACATCGGTCTGACAATCATTTGTCTGATCCTGAACTGGAAGCTGACGCTCATCGTCTTCATTCCCGTTCCGATCATCGTCTGTATCTTCAAATTCATGCTTCCCAAGCTGTGGAGAATGTACTCCAAGCAGTGGAGACGTTCCTCCTCCCTCAATGCGATGCTGTCCGACTCTCTGACCGGTATCCGCGTTGTCAAGGCGTTCTCCAAGGAAGCGGAAGAAACCAACCGTTTCTATACCGTTTCCCACAACCTGTTCGATGCAAACCTGCAGCTGAACATGGTCTCCCTCACGATCTTCCCCGTCATCGGTCTGCTCATCGGTATCTCCTGTAACGCCATCTGGGGCTTCGGTGGTATGGATGTCCTCGGCGGAAAGATGACCTACGGTGAATTCGCCGCATTCTGGGGTTACATCGGCATGATCTTCGCACCGCTGAACTTCATGACCCAGTTCCTCGACCAGTACACCAACGCTGCAAACTGCGCACAGCGTATGTTTGAAATCATCGACGCGATTCCCGAAATCACAGATGCACCCAACCCCATCGACATGGATACCACCATGCAGGGCAACATCACCTTCGACAAGGCTTGCTTCCACTACACGGCAAACCGTCCGATCCTCAAGGATGTCTCCCTTGAGATTCATGCCGGTGACAACATCGGACTCGTCGGTCATACCGGTTCCGGTAAATCGACCATCGCCAACCTCATCATGCGTCTGTATGATGTTACCTCCGGTAAGATTTCCATCGACGGCGTCAATGTCAAGGAAATCAAACAGTCCTCTCTGCGCAAGAACATCGCGATCGTTTCGCAGGAAATCTTCCTGTTCAAGGGCACGATTGCTGACAATATCCGCTATGCAAAGCCCGATGCAACCATGGATGAAATCATCGCCGCGGCAAAGGTCGCAAACGCACATGACTTTATCCTTTCCCTGCCCGACGGATACGAAACGGTCGTCGGTACCGGTTCCCGTTCCCTCTCTGGCGGTGAAAAGCAGCGTGTTTCCATCGCGCGTGCTGTCCTGCTTGCACCCAGAATCCTCATTCTCGACGAAGCAACGGCAGCCATGGACACTGAAACAGAGCGTCTGATCCAGGATGCGCTCGGTGAGCTCACCAAGGGTCGTACCACCATCACCATCGCACACAGACTTTCCACCCTCAAGGACTGCAATTACCTGTTTGCAATCGAAAACGGTGAAATTGCAGAACGCGGTACGCATACCGAACTGCTTGACAAGAAGGGTATTTACTACAAGCTGTACACCATTCAGACAGAAGCCATGCAGAAGGTTCTTGCCGGCATGTAATAACAACGGCCACAGGCCGTTGTTAAGCGAGATTTTTCGCTTACGCGAAAAACTCTGCTGTGTGACCAATGCAGATCGAATATGACAACGGCCACAGGCCGTTGTTAAGCGAGATTTTTCGCTTACGCGAAAAACTCTGCTGTGTGACCAATGCAGATCGAATATGACAACGTCCAAAGACCGTTGTTATACGAGAATTTTTCACTGCGTGAAAAAACCTGCTGTATGACCGATGCATATTGAATGAAACAGACAAATCCTACATCAGAAAGGATCAAACATCATGGCAGAAAATGAAAAGAAGACAGCCGAAACCACCGAAGAAGTGAAGGCTGAAGAAAAAAAGACCGATAAAAAGCCCGAAAAGCTCGATGACAAGGGTTTGACCGCAAAGGGTAAGGAAAACGAAGCCATCGAAGCGGCAATGGAAGCGGAAGAAGAGGAAGATGACGGTGATCTGATTCTGGAAGATACCCGCGTTTCCGTGGAAATCACCGCAGAAAATACCAAGTTCAAGCGTTCTCCCTCCGGACTCGTCTCCCTGGAACTGACCCGTCCCGACGGAAAAATCGAGGAATTTGAACGTATCGTTGCCATCCGCTGCTTCCCTGTCACCAATCCCCAAGAATTTGTTTCCGTCCGTGAACCCGACTCCAAGAAGAAGGGTCGCGGTAAGGAAATCGGTATGATCCGCCGTATGGCCGATATGCCCAAGGAAACCCAGGAACTTCTCAACGAAGAACTGGATCGCCGCTATTTCACCCCCGAAATTCTCCGCATTACCGGCATGAAGGAAAAATTCGGCTACTCCTATTGGGATGTCGATACGACTGCCGGCCGCGTAACCTTCGTTCTGAACAATCCCTTCTCCAACATCCGTGTGCTGGAAGACAACTCCGTATTCATCAATGACATCGACGGTAACTGCTTCAAGATTCCCGATGTCGCAAAGCTGGATGCACAGAGCCTGCGCAAGATCGAAATTTATCTGTAATGCATCGGTCCCTCATCCAACACCAATTCATTTGAGAAAGGAATGTCAATCAGATGAAACTCATGTATGATATGCCGCAGGTCGACAAACAGGCGTATGACGCGGCGGTTTCCTCCGATGAGAAGCTGATGTACTGCATCCCCTTCAATATCATCGAAGACCGTTTTGTTTCCGGCTGGATGGCTTTCACGTCACAGAAGATCTATAAAATTCTGGATGGCAAGGTTCTTGCCGCATGGGATATCAAAAAGATGTCCGGATTCAAAACCGAAGTCATGTACGGCAGCTGCGGATTCTACGCAGTCATCGACGGCTATACCACCCTTCTGTGCCAGTTCATTTCGGGCAGAAACCTGCCCCGTTACTCCGTCATCTGCAAGGCCTGTGAAATCCTGACAGAGACGGGCAATGAAACCCCGATCACAAACTCCACCCCCGAACGCTTCTGTCCCAAGTGCTCCAGACCCTTTGTCACGCACACCACCATCTGTCCCTACTGTCTTGACAAGATGGAAATCTACAAGAAGCTGTTCGGTATGACCAAGGGCTTGCGTCTGATGATGTGTGTCCCGCTTCTGGTCGCCGTCTTTTCCGTTATCTTCTCCATCATCAACCCGATGATTCAGAAGCATGCGGTCGACGATTACATGCTCAAGGCAGGTTCTCTCGAAGAAGGCAAAATGGGCGGATTTCTGCTCATCGTCTGCTCGATTGTCCTAATCGACTTCTTCTCCCGTGCGCTCGGCGTATTCCAATCGCGTATGTCCGCCATCGCCGGTAACCGCTTTGTCCTCGTCATGCGCACGCTTCTGTACGAAAAGATCTCCTCCCTGTCGCTTTCCTCTCTGCAGAGAAAGCCGACCGGTGACCTGATGCAGCGTATCAACACCGATACCTCCGTCGTACAGTCGTTCATCATTCACCAGATTCCGTCCCTGTTCATCAACATTGCAACGTTCATCATTGCGCTGGTCATCATTCTGTTCATGAATCCGCTGATCGCGCTGTTCATCGCCGTTCCGATCCCGCTGGTTGTCTATCTGATCTCCAAGTTCTGGAAGGTCGTCGGCCGCCGCAATGTCAAGTCCTGGATCCTCGGCACGAGAACCTCGTATTTGCTGCAGGACATCCTCAACGGTATCCGTGTCGTCAAGAGCTACGGTCAGGAAGATTCCTCCATTGAAAAGTTCAATGAGTCCTCCACCCGTGCTGCAAGACAGAACGAATCCAACACCAAGCTGTTCGATACCGTTTTCCCGCTGCTCTCCACCCTCGTTCACATCGGTAACTACTTCATCCTGTTCTACGGCTACACGCTGCTGTACAAGCAGGACGGTATGACGATGGGTCAGCTGTCCCAGATCACCTCTTATGCGAACATGATCTACGCACCGCTGATGTCCATCACATCCCTGCCGCGTATCATCTCCGACTTCTTGACCAGAACCTCCAAGATCTTCGAAATTCTCGAAGAAAGCCCGGAAGTCTCCGATATCAGCCTCCCGATCGATATTCGTATCGAGGGCGATATCAGCGTCAAGAACGTCACCTTCGGTTATGAATCCTATAACCCCGTTCTTGAAAATGTCTCCGTCGACATCAAGGCAGGTGAAATGATCGGTATCGTCGGTCACTCCGGTTCCGGTAAGACCACGCTGATCAACCTCATCATGCGTCTTTATGACGTCAACGAAGGCGCAATCCTGATCGACGATGTCAATATCAAGGACATCTCTCAGAACGCCCTGCGTTCCCAGATGGGTGTCGTTTTACAGGAAACCTTCCTGTTCTCCGGTACCATCCGTGACAACATCCGTTACTCCATGCCTCACGCAACGGACGAGGAAGTTATCGCCGCCGCAAAGGTTGCCAACGCGCATGACTTTATCCTCAACCTGCCCGAAGGCTATAACACGATCGTCGGTGAAAAGGGTTACTCCCTGTCCGGCGGCGAACGTCAGAGAATCGCGATCGCCCGTGCTGTCATCCACAACCCGCGTATCCTGATCCTCGACGAAGCAACCGCGGCACTCGATACCGAGACCGAAAAGCTCATTCAGGACGCTCTCAACCGCGTCTGTGCGGGCAGAACCACGCTCGCCATTGCACACCGTCTGTCCACGCTCCGCAACGCCGACAAGCTCCTGGTCCTGGATAAGGGTAAGGTCGCAGAATTCGGTACACACGCCGAGCTGCTTGCCCAGAAGGGTATCTACTACAAGCTCGTCATGGCACAGCGCAAGATGGCAAAGGGTCTGAACCAGCAGAAGGAAGCGGAAGTCAAAGCCGAACGCGAACGTAAGGCAAAGGAAGCCGCAGCCGCAAACGCATAATTTCAATACCATGCAGCATCGAAGTCCAAAAACTTCGATGCTGTTTTTTTGCACCGAAGGTATTGCTTTTTTGATTGCTTTGCGATATAATAAACACACAGAAGCCGCGGATAATGTTCCCGGCAATGATCAACAACGGAGGATTACCCATGAAGCTATTTGAAAACGCGAGCTGGCTTTGGAAAAGCGGCTATGAAAACGCGGAAAACGTCTACATCGATTTCTTTGAAACCTTTGAGATCGATACGCCCGCCGAAACCTATACCATGCATATCTCCGCTGACGCAAACTACGCCGTTTACGTCAACGGAACGCTCGTTAATTTCGGTCAGTATTCCGACTATGAAACCTACAAGGTCTATGATACCATTGCGTTGACCGGTATCGTCGCCGGCAAGAATGAAATCAAGGTCACCGTCCACGGACGCGGCAAGAACTTCTCGACCTACCGCATCGGACGTCCCGGTGTCATTTACGAAGTCTACGCTGACGGCGATCTGTTCATCATTTCGTCGGATGAAACCAAAATGGCAGTCAATCCGTGCTACAAGCAGGGACCTGTTGAAATCGTTACGGGACAGCTCGGCTTCTCCTACCACTACGATGCAACCAAGGAAAGCGCTCCCGTTGCGCGGACTGCGGCAGAAGTCATTGCAAAATCCAAGGAACTGTACCCGCGTCCGATCAAAAAGCTCGTTGTCGGCGACAACCAGTCTTCCCTTCTGTGCGCACAGGGTATTTTCATGGACACCCGCACGGAAAACCTCAACATCGCACAGAAGATGCAGTATGCGTTCCTGTCCGCGAGAGATCAGGGCACGCTCTGCGGTCGTCCCGGCGGCAGTGATGTTTGTTTCCCGCAGGAAAGCGGTGTCGAATTCCACTGCGATCACTGTGACAACATTGCAGACGGCATGTATCTGACATTCGACCTCGGCATTGAATCCGCAGGTATCTTCTCCATCGACATCGATGTTCCCGAAGATACCGAAATTCTCGTCGGCTGGGGTGAACATCTCGATGACCTGCGCCCGCGTACATGGATCGGCCGCTGCTTTGCACTCCGCTACAAGGCACATGCGGGACGCAATACGTTTATCGGTCCCTTCCTGCGCCTCGGTCTGCGCTATCTGCAGCTGCACATCTATTCCGAGCGCGCAACGGTCTACTATGCAGGTATCAAGCCGACCGACTATCCGCTTGATTACACCCCGTACTTCAAGTGCGACGACCATCTGCACAACAAGATTTACGAAGTCTGCCTGCGTACCCTGCAGACCTGTATGCATGAGCACTACGAAGACTGCCCGTGGCGTGAACAGGCGCTGTATTCGATGGACAGCCGTAACCAGATGCTCTGCGGCTACTACACCTTCGGCGAAACGGAATTCGCAAAGACGGCAATCCGTCTGATGGCGCTCTCCCTGCGCGAGGACGGTATGCTGGAGCTCTGCTCTCCCGCCGTCGTTTCGATCACGATTCCCTCCTTCTCCGCAATTTTTGTCACACAGCTGCAGGAATACCTGCTGTACTCCGGTGATACCGCATTTGCAGAGGAAATGATGCCAACCGCACGTGCCATCATCGCCGCATTCACCTCCCAGCTTGACAACGAAAAGCAGCTGCTCAAGTGCCGTAAGGAAAGCATTTACTGGAACTTCTATGAATGGCAGTCCGGTCTTGACGGTCACATCGGCGGTTCCATGACCGAGGAAAACCGTACCTATGACGCACCGATGAACGGCTTCTTCTCCATCGCTCTGCGCTCCATTGCCAAGCTCGAAGCATCCCTCGGCAATCACACAGCCGCGAAGACTTATCTTGAACAGAAGGCGGCACTCGATGCGCGGATCAACGATCTGTTCTGGGATGAAGCACACGGTGTCTACGCTTCCTTTGCAAAGAACGGCGAAATTTACCATTACGCCGAGCTGACCAACGCGCTGATCGTCTACGCCGATGCATGTCCCGCAGAACGCGAGGACTCCGTTCTTGCCGCACTCGCCGCAAAGACGATGCTGGAGGTCACGCTCAGCCACTCTATCTTCAAGTATGAAGCACTCCTGCGCAAGCCCGCTATGTATGCAAAGGCTGTCTTTGACGAAATCGCCGATGTCTTCGGCAAGATGCTGTACAACAACGCGACCACCTTCTACGAAACGGTCGACGGTGCACGCGCATTCGGCAATGCAGGCTCTCTGTGCCACGGATGGTCCGCAATTCCCGCATACCTGTACCATGCCTATGTCCTCGGTCTGAAGCCCACAGAAGACGGCTATGCCTCCTACGAGATCAAGCCCGTTGATGCGGGTATTCATAATCCCGAGGGTCTGGTCATCACACCCAAGGGCACGATCACACTGTAAGATCATACCAACAAAATCAAGGGTACTGCAAAAATTTCTTGCAGTACCCTTTTGTTATGTATTTGATTCAACTGTCGAACCCGACATGCTTGCCCTCATCTGTTCCGTGCAGAACAGCGGTACGGATGGCGGTTTCAAAATGACGCAGCGGCAAAAAGAAATAGCTCTCGCCCGATGCACTGCCCGCAAAGGCAATGCGCGTTTCGGTCAGCGATGAAAAATAATGGTTCTCCTCCCACAGCGATTCCGGAACAAACAGATACTCCCGCATCAGCGCTTCCGCAGCACGGGCACAGCAGCCTGCGGCGGCGGCATCCACCAGAAGGCGCTCCGCTTCCGCAGCAAATCGCTTCTGTCCCTCACCGGGCATCGGCTGATAGGAATCGAGAAACGGCTTTTGGCAGAGATTGCGCAGATAGGCAATCCAAAGTGCGGCACACTGTTCTCCGCGCGGTGTGATAACACGGACACGGCGGCGCAGGAACCGTGGAACACGGCTTTTTGATGTAGTCATAAAGGTGATCATCCGCTTCTTCATCAGCGCACGGTCGACCGCACGGCGGAAGGCATCGGCATCGCGCTGGAAGCGTCCCGGTGCACGGCTGATGTAATCGGCAAAGGCGGAGAGCTGAATGGCACCGCTGCTGCCGCTTGCACGGCGGATCATGCGAATCAGGCACGCCTCATGCGGTGCCAGCTTTTTGATGTCCGTATCACGTCGGCAGACAATGCGCATCCCATCGGCACGAAGAAGATCGTCTCCATCGGTAACGCGCAGGACAAGAATCCCGCGTCGGTTCAGATCCAGTAAGGTTGCGGTAAAATCAGCGACAGCCAGACGGTCTGCCGGAACTGCCTGTAAGATCTCCATCATGCGGAAGACCTCCGCCGGTGTGAGCTTTCCCGCGGGGCGGAGCGTCAGTCCCTGCGGCACAGTGCGCGGGCGGAAACGGCGTTCCACAATACGGCGCCTACGACGGCGGTACTGCACAATACGCTTGGCAGGACGCAGAAATATAACGGCAAGCAGCAGCGCAACAATGACCACCAGCGCAAGCGGCAGCGGTGCAAAAATTGCCAGCGGCAGACAAATGGCAAGCATCAGCACAATTTCCAATAACAGACAAAACAGATACAGCAAACAAAGATCTCCTTTCGTTTCGGTGTGATATCCATATTATATACAAAAATCGCGATTTTGTCAAGTTTTACACCGGGAAACGGTCGGTGTATCGGCCAGCAGATCCGAAACCGAGCGCGGGTTTGGCAGAAGCTGACCGTAGACAACATCCGCCGATAACGCGCGCAGAAACGCTTCTTTGACGGCGGCAGATGCTTTTTTATAGGCGGCGGGGCGGGAGAGAATCGGGAGTGTGCCGTCCTTTTGAGCACGGCGCAGAAATGCCGATGCTCGGTCGGTCGATGCAAGCAATGCGGTATATACAGGTGCGGCACGAAGCATATCGGTGGTGATACCGAAATATCCGTACAGTGCGGCGCGGCGAATGGCGGCATTGGTATATTTTTTCGTTGCGGCAAGGGAGAACCATTCTTCCAGCGTATGCGCACGGGAAGCAGCCGCACACAGCCGTCCCGCAAGACCACCTTCCAGTCCCGCATACTGCGCCAGAACCTCGGACGGTGTACAGGCAAAGGTATGCAGAAGCATCGCACCGAGGATACGGTCCGGCGCACTGCACAGCTGTTCTTTGGCTCTCGCTTCTGTCAGAATCTGTGCTGTTGTCGGCGGCAGAAGCGTCATTGCCGCATCAAAAGCGCCATCTTTGATCAATGCACGGACGGCAGACGCGGACACAACGGCATTCTGCGGCGGCAGCGTATGGTAGGCGGCATCGTGGTCATCTCCCGTCCGCGGGATGGCAATCGGCTGTATCGGTCGGCTGACACGGGCAAGCGCACGCAGATATTCCACACCGAGCGTATTATTCGGCGTACGAAGCAGTGCGGCATCCGCATCTCCGTACAGTTCCGTATAGACACGGTCGCGCAGAACGGGATATCCGACATCGCGGCGATCGGCATCCGAACTGGATTCTGCCATAGCAAGCATAAAAGCAGGGCTGTCCAACTGTTCTGCTGCTTTCTGCAGACGCGGCAGAACATCGCCCTCCGTGCCGAAACACAGGGCATCGATACCAAGAGCAGCAAGAATCTCCACACCGCCGCGTGCAAACAGTTCCGCCGGTGCACATGAATACGGAAACGGTAATTCAAACACCGCATCGGCACCGATGGCAAGGGCTGCTGCTGCACGGGTATATTTGTCCGCGATGGCGGGAGTACCGCGCTGGACAAAATTCCCCGACATCACGCAGATCACGGTGCTGTCCGGATACCGTTCTTTCAGCTGTGCGATCTGATACGCATGTCCTTTATGCGGCGGATTGTATTCGCAGATGATTCCAATGTTCATAAATACCTCTGATTTCAGCCAAAAATGCGAAAAATATAAAAAATTTCGGGGAATGTCTTGCAATTCTTTGAAAACTGTTATATAATATATATATTGTATCTCAACAATCCACTTTTTGCAATAGCAAAATATCATATTGGAGGAAATTATTATGAAAATTTTGGTTGTCAATGCCGGCAGCTCCTCTCTGAAGTATCAGCTGTTTGATATGGAGAGCGGCGACATTCTGGCAAAGGGTATCTGCGAACGTATCGCAATCGACGGTAAGATCACTCATAAGCTCCCCGACGGCAGAAAGATCGAAATGGATCTCGATATGCCCAACCATGCCGTTGCAACGAAGATTCTCGTTGACACGCTGACCAACGCTGATTACGGCTGTATCAAGGATATGAGCGAAATCGAAGCTGTCGGTCACCGCGTTGTCCACGGCGGTCCTTACTTCTTCGAATCCAGCCTCGTTACCCCCGAGGTTATGGAAAAGCTGCGCCAGTGCGTTGACTTCGCACCGCTGCACACGCCTGCTCACCTGATGGGTATCGACGGCTGTACCGCTGTTATGCCGAACGTTCCCCAGGTCCTCGTTTTCGACACGGCGTTCCACACCACCCAGCCCAAGAAGGCTTCCACCTATGCCATCAAGTATGAAGATGCTGAAGAATACCAGATCCGCCGCTACGGTGCACACGGTACTTCTCACCGCTTCGTTTCCGCTGAAATGGCAAAGCTGCTCGACAAGCCCGTCGAAGAAACCAAGATCATCACCTGTCACATCGGTAACGGTTCTTCCATCTCCGCTGTCAAGGGCGGCAAGTGCGTTGACACCTCCATGGGCTTCACGCCCCTCGATGGTGTTGAAATGGGTACCCGCTGCGGTTCCATCGACCCCGCGATCGTTCCCTACCTGATGAAGAAGAAGAACTTCACCCCCGATCAGGTTGCAAGCTACATGAACAAGGAATGCGGTTTCCTCGGCGTTTCCGGTATCTCCTCCGACAGCCGTGACATCGAAGCTGCGATCCTCGAAAATGACGGTATCCGTTCCGAACGTGCTGCTCTCGCTGCAAACGTTCTCGCATACCAGATCCAGAAGTACATCGGCTCCTACACCGCTGCAATGAACGGTCTGGATGCCATCGTCTTCACCGCAGGTATGGGTGAAAACAACACCGAGCTGCGCGAACGCGTCTGCACCGATATGGAATTCTTCGGTATCGAGCTGGACAAGGAAGCAAACGCAAAGGCTCACCACCAGTCCAACATCGTCAAGCTGTCCACCGATAACTCCAAGGTTGCAGTCTGGCTCATTCCGACCAACGAAGAGCTCATGATCGCACGCGACACCGAAGAAATCGTCAAGGCTCTGTAATTTTCCATTCCATTCCAAACATCAAAAGCCTCGGAATCCATGACTCCGGGGCTTTTTTCAAAAATCAGAAAGAGAGGATACAGCCAATGAAAAAGCACTTGTTTGCGTGGGCAATGATGGCATCCATGCTGCTCGCTACCGCATGCGGCGGCGGTGATGCGCAAATCACAGAAAGCGGTAATGCGGAACAGACGTCATCTGCTCTGACGGAAACCGCAGACGACGGTTATATCGACGACGGACTGCCCGAGGCCAATTATGACGGTTACGAGTTCCGTATCCTATGTGATCCTGTTTATCTTGAATTTGTTTATTCCGAAGGCGAAACCGGTGTACAGATCAACGACATGGTATACGAATCCAACCGTACCGTGGAAGAACGCTTCAACGTCGATCTGGTACATGTTCCGATGACGGACTGGATGGCAACCTCCGAGGTACAGAAGTCAATTCTTGCCGGGGATGATGCTTTTGATATCTGCTTCATGCACGACATCTCCGCAGGCAACCTGTCTCTGGAAAATCTGTTCCACAATCTGTATGACGTTCCGCATCTGAACTTCAAACAGCCGTGGTGGCCCAAATACAGCGTTGAGTCCATGACCATCAACGATCGGATGTATCTGATCTCCAATTGTATCTCGTATTACGGTTTTTATGCAACCCGTACGATGTTCTTCAACCGTGATATGATCGAGAAGTACGATATGGAATCCCCCTACGATCTCGTACTGAACAACCAGTGGACGCTGGATAAGCTCATTGAGATGTCCAAGGACATCTATGAAGACACCAACGGCAACAGCACGGTCGACTACACCGATACCCGCGGATTTGCAATGACTGTACCCTACTGTCTGTTTGAAAACTTCGGACATGAGGCATGGGGCAAGAACGATGACGGTTCCTTCTATCTTGATACTTACAATGACCGTTCCATTGCGCTGATGGACAAGCTCGTAGACTGGCTGTGTTCCGACAATCCGGCAGTTTATTATTCCAACAAGCATTCCGGCAGACAGAATGAGGACTCCTCCGCAATCTGGTTCTCGCAGGGCAATCTGCTCTTTACCTACGGTGCAATCGGTCATCAGCTGCCGTCTCTGATCAATTCCAGCATCA
Source organism: Clostridia bacterium (assembly GCA_017558715.1). GTDB lineage: Bacteria > Bacillota > Clostridia > Oscillospirales > CAG-272 > RGIG3925. Next base: position 26,533 of record JAFYTT010000207.1, read on the forward strand.
ACTACGGTATTCTGCCGATGCCGAAGGTCGATGCATCGCAGGAAGATTACATCTGCGCATGCTGTGAGCTTCCCGGTGTTGTTCCGATCACCGTTTCCGATATCAACCGTACCGGTATGATTATCGAAGCAATGAGCGCAGAAGCATACCGTACGGTTTATCCGAATTACTACGAATATGCGCTCAAGGGCAGATATGCCAACGACGAAGAATCCGTCAAAATGATCGATATTATGTTCCAAAATCGCGTTCTATCCTACACCTATATTTACGGAGGAAACGGCGGCGGTCTGCAGCAGGTCGTCAATAACGTTCTGACCCAGGGCGGCAATTTTGCTTCTTACTACGAAAAGAACGCCGCAAAGGACGAAAAGCGTATCGAACAGCTGAATGAATTCTTTATGGATTAACCCGATATACAAAACAGCTCCCCGTTTCAAGCGAGGAGCTGTTTTTGATATGATTATTCTCCATGAGACTGGAACTGCTCATAGACATCTTCAAAATGAGAGATTGCCTTCTTTTCGTTCTTCTGATAGTAGGATGCGTATTCCTGCGAACCGTTCTTTTTCAGGACATTCTGCAGAGCAAATGCAAAGCCCTTCCAGTTATCGTAAACAAACGCAAAGTCGACAATACGACCGGCAAAGGTAAGATCGAGCATTTCGATCGAGTTTTCGTCGCGGGTACCCTTGACCTTGAGCGTCATATCATAATATGCGGGAACAACATACTTATAGGAATACTCGCCCATGGCTTCCATGACAGCACCGATCATTTCAACATTCGATGCAGTTTTGGGAACTGCGATCATCGGTGAACAGCCGTCCAGCATCGTGTAGTAACCGTCCTGCGCTTCGTCATACTTGGGGAACGGCAGAATACCGTAGTTATCCATTTCGCGGAAGAAGGTTTGTGTTTCACCGATACAGCGCGGAATGAAGAGAACCTGTTCAGCGGCAAACATGTCAATGAAGTCCGTCCAAAGCGAAGCAACAAAGGTATTTTCGTTCTTAAAGAAGAAATCATCGAGCTTGGAAACGGTATTGACGGCACGTTCGTTGTTCGCAGCAATTTCGGGCTTGCCGGAGGACAGATCAATCAGCGGAACATCAAACGCCCAGAAGTAGGTAACGACATTGGAGTCAATGGAGGTCGCGTAGCCATACTGGTCACCCGCATCATAGGTACCGTCACCATTGACATCCTTGTAAACGCCCTTTGTCAATTCCGAAACCTTTTCAATCGTCCACTGACCGTTTCGGACAATGTCATAAATATCAGGCAGATCGTAATCAGCGGCAATATCACGATTGAAATAGTAGCAATAGGTGTTGTGGAACGAAGACAGCATGATGTCCGACAGAAGCAGGTACATTGTATCATCCAGTGTAATGCTCTTGATGGAATCCTGCGGATACCACGGATGGGAGAAATTCATATACGGGATGTCATACCAGTTGCGGAACAGTCCTTCCAGCGTATCGCTTCCCGCCTGAATCATATGCTCCAGATACAGGTCATACGCATCGTCGCCCGCACTGACCGATTTACGGATATTGGAGCTTGCCTGAACATAATCATAAACTTCCGATGCATCGATCACCACATTGAGCAGTTCTTCCACGTGGACACGGCGGTTATACAGCGCATCATCGACGATTTCGCCGGTGGCAGTATCCATATAAATATCACTTTCCATGATATTACCGTTGTTTTCGTTGACCATCGAGCGCAGATGTGCACCGCCGAAATCCAGTCCCGCAGGAAGCTCTGCGGAAGCACTCATACGTGCGGCATACGGATCATTCGGGTCGGCCGTTTCCGTGGCAGTTACATCATTGGTACCGACATTCGCGGTATCGGATGATGTATCAGAGGTATCGCCGCAGGCAACGGCAGTACCGAGCAAAAGGGCGGTCAGAAGTGCCGCCGCACCAAAACGAGTTTTGAAATTCATAAAAAGTCTCCTTATCATGTTATCTCTATATCAGAAGCCGCACATGGTGGATTTTGGCAGGGCTGTGCGTTGTATGATCCGTGCGTCCGGGCATTTTCAAGAAATACCGCGCAGTCGGCAAGCGTTTGCTTGACCTCACAGTCTGCATACGAAAGACGGCGTCCGCCGCAGATCATACGGTGCGTACAGGTATGACAGCGCTCATTACGGTGCGCTCCAATGCCGTGTTTTGCATGCAGCTCCATGACGGAAAATGGCAGAAATTCGATGGGATGTCCGTCTTTTTCGCGTTGTGCAAGCATCATAGCAGTACGTTTGAGTTCATCCAGAAGTGCTGTCTGCTCTCCCTCCCGACGGTCTCCGGGATGTTCGGGATACGCATCGATCAGCCCAATGCCCCTATCTGCATATGCAAGAACCCTTGAAAGAATCTCCGGGGTCGTTACATCATAGGAAAACCGGACACCGACCGTCGGCGCGGCATCACGGTATGCATCATATCGGTCTGCAGGTACGATCAGACGGTCACAGGGGAAATCGCCGTCCCGGGTCAGAAGCACCGTCAGATATAGTCCCTTCTCCTGTGCATACTGACACAGCAAAACCGCATTTTCCGCATGATCCGTATCACAAAGCATGACAGGGCAGGTGATATCACAAAGCGATTCTGTCGGAGACACCGAGGTCAGCATACAGAGCGACGGCGCCATATCTGCATCAAAGGGCAAATCGGCATATCTCATCTTTTCAGGCTCCCAATCACAAGTCATGAACATCGTTCACCTCCTCTATGATTCATTCAACTTATTATACTTCCAAACAGGAAAAATAGCAAGAGATTTTCGGAATTTTTTTGATAAACCGTCATTTTTTGCGCAAATTCACATCTGTTCACAAATTATTCACAATTATGTATTACAATAGATAGCATGAAACAACAATTATTATCCGACCTTCATGCATGGTTTCTGTCAGAGGGCATCGACACCGCAGCTGCCATCCCCCTCTCCCGCTGCCGTTTGATACAGCCCC
>JAFYTT010000208.1 GCA_017558715.1 Clostridia bacterium
CCCTGTATGCATCCACCGTGTCCAAGATCCCAGAAGTCCGTGCACGTCTGCTCTCTCTGCAAAGGGAAATGGCACAGACACACAATGTTATCATGGACGGACGCGATATCGGTACCGTCGTTCTTCCCGATGCACAGCTGAAGGTATTTTTATTTGCGTCCGCAGAGGCGCACGCAGACCGCCGTACAAAGGAACTGCTCGAAAAAGGTCAGCAGGTCGACTATCAGACGATTCTTGCCGAAATCAACGCACGCGACGAGCAGGATCGTACCCGCGCCATCTCCCCCGCGATTCCCGCCGACGATGCGGTCATGCTGGACAACTCGGGGCTGGACATCGACGGAACCGTAGGTGCCATCCGCAGTTTGCTTGCCGAACGAGATCTGATTTGAGGAGACATACCATGGGTTTTTATGATAACATGATCAAATGGCTCGCAGGGTTCTTCTGTGCGCTTTACCGCGTGGAGGTGGTCGGACGGGAAAACATCCCCGAGGATACCGAGCGCAGCAAGCTTCCGGGCTTTATGCTCTGCTCCAACCACATTGCCAATCTTGACCCCGTTGTCATCGTCGCCGCCATCCGCATCAAAATCAACTGGATGGCAAAGGAATCACTGTTCAAGATTCCCGTGCTTGCGCCGCTGATCCGTGCTCTCGGCGCGTATCCCGTCAACCGTGCCTCAGGTGACGTCGGTGCAATCAAGCGCACCATCGCACAGCTGAAGGACTGCAAGTCTGTCGGCATCTTCCCGCAGGGACACCGTCAGCCGGGTACTGATCCCCGTACCACCGAGGTTCGCCACGGTGCCGGCATGATCGCATTCCGTTCCGGCTGTGATGTACTCCCCGTTGCCATCGAAACCAAAAGCCGTAAGCTGAAACTCTTCTCCAAGACCGTCATCATCGTCGGTGAGCGTATTCCGTTCGCAGACCTCGGACTGGAGGAAGGAAACACCGAAGCGTACAAGCATGCGACAGAACTGATCTTTGATCGCATCTGTGCCCTCGGCGAAGCATACAGGAGCAAACACGCATGAAAATCATCGAAGCAAAATACTCGGGTTTCTGTCCCGGTGTGCGGCGCGCCGTCGACACAGTCTACCGTCTGCTGGACGAATCCCCGGATGCGGTCATCGTCACCCTCGGTGAACTCATCCACAATCCGATTGTGACCCGTGAACTTGCATCGCATGATGTTTATTCCGTCACGGATGGAGACATTCTGCCGCTTCTGGAACCCTATCCGACAAAGCAGGTCATTGTCGTCGTCCGCGCCCACGGCATGACATTGGAGGTAGAGAAGATGCTGACCGATCTCAGTGCACAGCATACCAATCTGCGCGTGGTCGACTGCACCTGCCCCTTTGTCAAGAACATCCACAAGATTGCCGAGGAGGAATCCGCCCCGTTTGCAGACACACCAGAGGAGGCACTCGGCATCATTTTCGGAGATCCCGACCATCCCGAGGTCAAGGGCATCCGCTCCCGCTTCACATGCGAGACCAGAATTTTAGCGGACGCAGCGGAGACGGAAGCATGGTGTTCTACAGAAGAGGCGCAGAAATTTCTCAAAAAAAGGGTCATTTATGTCTCACAAACGACCCAAAAGTTATCAGAATGTAAAATTTCTCAAAAATTTATTGAAAAACTATATACAAACGCGAAAATTTTTGATACAATATGTAATGTTACAGAAAACCGTCAGACTGAAACGGATCGCATCGCCGGTGAAGCAGATATTATGCTCGTCATCGGCGGCAAAGGAAGCTCCAACACACAGAAGCTGTACGACATCTGCCGTCAGCGCTGTGCACAGACCTACTTCGTTGAAAGCCCTCCCGACGTTCCACGGCATCTGTTGCAGCCGCACATGTGTGCAGGCATCACTGCGGGTGCGTCCACACCCGACAGTATAATACAGGAGGTTAAAAAACTTATGAGCGAAATCGAAATCATGGAAGAAAACTTCGCGCAAATGCTGGACGAATCTTTCAAAACTTTAAATACAGGAGACGTGGTCAAGGGTGTTGTTACATCGATCTCTGCGAACGAGATTCATGTTGACATCGGTTCCAAGGTAACAGGCATTCTGTCCTTCAACGATGTTACCGATGATCCCACCGCTGATGTTGCTAACATGTTCAAAATCGGCGATGAAATCGAAGCAATCGCAGTCCGCGTCAGCGACATCGACGGTGTTGCTACCCTGTCCAAGAAGAAGGTTGACAATGCAAACAACTGGAACGAAATCGTTGCTGCACATGCAGACGGCACTGTTCTCCAGGGTAAGGTTGTTGACTGCCTCGAAAAGGGCGTTATCGTCCTCATCAAGGGTCTTCGCATTTTTGTTCCCGCATCCCACACCGGTCTGCCCAGAGAAGCTGACCTGAAGGAACTGCAGGGCACCACCCAGAACGTCAAGATCATCGACATCAACGAACAGAGAAGACGTGCTGTTGCATCCATCCGTGAAGTTCTCCGCGCAGAACGCAAGGAAAAGGAAGCAGCATTCTGGGCTGAAATGGAAGCAGGCAAGGAATTTGACGGTGTTGTCAAGTCCTTCATGCCTTACGGTGCATTCGTTGACCTCGGCGGCGTTGACGGTATGGTTCATACCTCTGAACTCGCTTGGGGCCGCATCAAGCATCCCTCTGAAGTCGTTTCCATCGGCGAAACCATCCACGTTTACGTCAAGGACTTCGACGCAGAAGCAAAGCGCATCTCCCTCGGCTACAAGACCGACGCTATGAACCCCTGGAAGATCTTCACCGATAAGTACCAGGTTGAAGACGTTGCGACCGTTAAGATCGTCAACCTCCTTCCCTTCGGCGCATTCGCTGAAATCATCCCCGGTGTTGACGGTCTGATCCACATCTCCCAGATCGCTAACAAGCGCATCAACAATCCCGCAGAAGTTCTCGAAAAGGGTCAGGAAGTTGATGTTAAGATCGTCGGTATCGATGATGAAAACCAGAAGGTTTCCCTCTCCATCCGTGCACTCCTCGCTGACGAAGCTGCTGCAGAAGAAGCTGAAATCGTAGAAGAAGCAGGCATCGACGCTGAATAATTTCAGAATTTCCGAAAGAACCGATGAAAGTCGGTTCTTTCTTTTTTTCATTTGACTGAAACTTTTTCCTGTGATCCCTCCGCTTATAGTACGGGATCCCAAAACAGCGCAAAGGAGGGACGATATGAGCACAGAGGAAATATTCCGACAGATCTACGATCAGACATACCGCAGAACCGCCGCCTATATCACTGCAAAGGCACGTCAGACTGCAGATGCCGCAGACTTGATTCAGCAGGTCTATTTAGAACTGTATGACATCCTGCGTCGGCGCGGTGCTTCCTACATCAAAAACGCCGATGCGATTATGATAAGGCTCACCCGACAGGCTCTGGCGAGGTACTATAAAAAGATGGGCAATCTCCGCGAGGTATACGAAGAACCTTCCGAGGACGGCATCACGGCGGAAATTGAGGATATCGAATCCATTTCTGTGGAGGAACTCACCGAGGACCGCGCGGTGCTTGACTGGACAGAGCAGTATCTTGCCTCACGCGGTGATGATGTACGAAAAATATTCCATCTCTTTTACCGATTCGATCTGACCATTGCGGAAATTGCACGACTGACAGACCGCTCCGAATCGGACATCAAAAATAAGCTCTACCGTACCTTAAAGGAAATCCGTACATACTGGAAAGGAGAAGATTCATGAAACTGAATGAAATTATCACAGAAGCAACGAAGCAGGATTATGTCGGATGTGATGCCGACAGCATCCTCGCACAGGCACAAACAACGATGACGGTACGCCCGCGCCGCGCCGGCATCAAAAAGGTCATTCTGATTGCAGCGGCGATCTGTCTGGTCATCGGCTCCGTTTCGGCGGCAACTCTGCTCAGCGGCTTTGAAACTGCGTTCGGACATAAGATCGATACAGGACATGTTGAGGTATTGTCCTCGTCAACCGACAATCCCGATGTCATCTGGAATATCACAGAAACATGGTTTGATGAATATAATCTGCATATTGGCGGGACAGTAATTACGCCGGAGCCACTTGATCCTGCCGGAGATTATCGCATATTCTGCTATTTCAGAAGCCCCGGAGAAGAATCATGGAGCATTATGGGCGGACATATTTTCCAG
>JAFYTT010000024.1 GCA_017558715.1 Clostridia bacterium
GATTTGTAATCAGCAGGTTGTTGGTTCGACTCCGATCACCAGCTCCATATGGGGGATTTCCCGAGTGGCCAAAGGGGACAGACTGTAAATCTGCTGTCTATCGACTTCGGTGGTCCGAATCCACCATCCCCCACCAAAAAAAGACAGGTTTTAACCTGTCTTTTTTATTCATTGCGAAAGCAATGGTATATCATCATGCGCAAGCGTGTATTACATCACCGAAGGTGTATCATCTTACGCAATGATGATATACAAGACATATGTCCCGATGATATACAATTCCTGCGGAATGGATGATCTACACGCCTTCGGCGTGATTTTGTCAAGCGTTCAAAGGAATACGCAAATACAAAAATATCTTTTTCACAGCTCTGTCCTGATACGTTCCGTAATTTGGAATGATAATCCAAACAAACCAATCAAAAAGGTTCTATCCACATGCTGCATCCGTCAGCATCGGGACAGAACCTTATCTTTTTATTCAAACAGCGGAGTAGAGAAGTACCGTTCCGCCGTATCGGGAAGCACGGTTACGACCGTCTTGCCCTTGCCCAGCACCTTCGCCAGCTTCATTGCCGCGGCAACATTCGTACCGCTGGAAATGCCGCAGAGGATGCCTTCCTTGAGAGCCAGATCCTTGGAAACCTGCAGGGCTTCTTCGTCCTTGACAATGCAGATATCATTGTAGATGTTCGTGTTCAGAATCGCGGGAATGACCCCGTCGCCGATACCCATCTGCACATGCGTACCGATGGAGCCGCCGGACAGGATTGCTGCGTTTTCCGGCTCGACCGCCCAGATCGTCATATCGGGATTTTCCGCCTTGAGCGCTTCTCCGATGCCGGTGATCGTACCGCCCGTACCGATGCCGGAGCAGAAGCCGTGAATCGGACCATCGACGTCATCAAGAATCTCCTGTGCGGTCTGACTGCGCTGGATGGCGGAGTTTGCGGGATTTTCAAACTGCTGAGGAACGAAAACATTAGGGTCTTCCGCTTTCATACGGAGCGCCGTGTTCAGACATTCCTCAATGCATGCACCGATGTTGCCGGCATCGTGGATCAGAATGACCTCGGCACCGTAGTGCTCAACGAGCAGTCTGCGTTCCATCGATACAGAGTCGGGCATGATGATCTTCGTTTGATAACCGCGAACCGCACCGACGAGCGCCAGACCGATACCCTGGTTGCCGGAGGTCGGTTCGACGATGATCGTATCGGGACCGATCAGTCCTTTTTCTTCCGCATCGCGAATCATATTGTAAGCCGTGCGGGTCTTGATGGAACCGCCGACATTGAGTCCTTCGAATTTGACAAGAATCTCCGCCGCATCGGGATCGCCGAGACGCTGAAGACGGATCATGGGCGTATGTCCCATGGCTTCGAGAATGGTATTGTAAATCATTGCGTGCTTTCCTTTGCTAACAAGCTGAAATAGATACTATATTTTACCACAGAACCGCACGCATTGCAAGACTTTTCGGGAAATTCGCCGAGGGAATTACAGTTTTATCGTCACGCGCGCATCCGGCGAATCCACTTCCACCATCTTCCATCCGGGAATGCGGAAGCGCGTGATCCAATACGCGATGATCAGCCGATGAAACATCCAAAAGCAGTTCCACGGGGAGAGCGGCAGGGATTTGATCCATTTTGCACCGCATGTCCGTGCAATCAGCAGAACCACAAGTCCGATGATTGCCGTAATGTGATTGAATATCAGCACAGATGGGAACAGAATGGGAATCGGAAAACGAAATTCCTCGGGTTTTACGATGATGCGCATCTTACTCCACCGTGATCTCAACGGTATCGCCGTCGGCAGACTGAACCTCGACCAGCTTACCGATCACACCCTGCTCCACCAGAAGCATGATCTGACTCCAGTCGATGTTTCCGATGACCTCATTGTGCATCTGCATCTGTAACTGCGGAATCGCCATGCCCGATTCCAGACAGATTTTGATCAGCGCAAGCGGCAGATTGACACGGACGATATCGCCGTCTGCGGAATTGACCTTGATGCGAAGCATCATCTGATGGAAGCTCTTGCGCTCCTCGGGTGATGC
>JAFYTT010000209.1 GCA_017558715.1 Clostridia bacterium
ACGCGCGGCGAAGAATCGGACGTGTTCGGCGGACAGTTCGTCTGCGGTGCGCTGTCCTCCGATGCATGGAAGGGCAAGTGGATCACCGCCGATGAAGATCCCGGTCAGCGCGCGATCTATTTCCGCCGCGATTTCCGCATTGAAAAGGAGTTGTCCGCTGCGTGTCTGTTCGTATCGGGCATCGGCTATCACCGTGTGACCGTCAATGGTATGGATGCGGATGATGCTGTGATGGACCCTGCCGTTTCCAATTACAACAAAACCTGCTATTACGCTGTCATGCCCAGTGTCGGCGAATTGCTTGAGGTCGGTGACAACTGCATCGGCATTACGGTTGCGCCCGGCTGGAGAAACAATCCGGATGAACAGCTGACAGCAGTCAACGGAGGAAAAGAACCAGAAATCTACGGTGCACCCGCACTCAATGCTCAGCTGCACCTGTTCTACTCCGACGGTACGAAGCAGTGCCTGTGTACCGACGAAAAATGGAACTGGAAATACGGTGCGATTACATACGCCCATGTCTTCAACGGCGAAACATACGATGCAAACGAATCGGATCCTCTGTGGGATCAGCCGCTGGATGAAGGGGAAAAGGACTATGCCGCAGAGCTTTTGCACGCGGTTTCCACAGAAGGTGCGCCTACGGGTGTGCTTCGTCCGATGGCACTGGAGCCGATCCGCATGCGCGAAACCTATACGCCCGTTGCGATGACCGAACCCGAGCGGGGAACCTACATCGTTGACTTCGGACAGAACATTGCCGGTGTAGCGCGGGTTCTGCTGCCTGCACGCATGAAGCGCGGACAGGTTGTCACTGTGCGCTTCTCGGAAGAGCTGGACGAACGCGGTTTCCTGTTTACCGACACGCTCCGTTCTGCAAAGCAGACCGATACCTATATTGCCGCAGGTGATGACCGCGATCTGACGGTCTGGCAGCCGAAGTTTACCTATCACGGATTCCGTTATGCGGAAATCAAGGGCATTTCGCTCTTTGACCGCCACAACATTCTCGCGGTCGCACAGTACAACGATATCAAGAACGAGTCGACCTTCCGATGCGGTTCCGCCATTGTCAATGCCATTCAGGATATGGTTGTCAAGACGGAAAAAGCGAATATGCACTCGATTCTGACTGACTGTCCGCAGAGAAACGAGCGTATGGCGTGGATGAACGACGCGACAGTACGTTTTGAGGAAACGCCGTACAACTTTGATATCGGGCGCATGTTCCCGAAAATCATCCGCGACATTCGTGACGAACAGAACGAAGTAGGTGCATTCTGCTGCTGCTCGCCCCGTATTTCCTTCGGCGGTATTCCGGCAGACCCTGTTTGCTCCTCTTATCTCGTTGCCGGTCTGCAGGCGTATCTGCATACAGGCAACAAGGCGATCCTTGCAGAATCCTTTGACGGATTTGCCGCGTGGGAAGAGTGTCTGCTTGCCAACAGCACCGATTATATTGTCAATTACTCCTACTACGGTGACTGGGCAGGTCCCGAATATGCATGTGCCGCAAAGGAAGACCCGCATTCCGGTTCGACCGACGGTATTCTGATGTCGACGGGATATTCCTACTACAACTGCTGTCTGCTCGAGACGTTCGCAGAAATTCTCGGACGCACGGAAGATGCCGAAAAGTATGCAAAGCTGGCGGACCGTGTGAAAAATGCATTCCTTACCAAGTGGTGGCATGCGGATACGGCGAAGGTCGATACCGGCTCTCAGGGTGCACAGGCATTTGCGCTGTGGCTCGGTATTCTCCCCGAAGAATCGCGTCAGGCGGCGGCTGATGTCCTGCATGCTGACCTTACCGCACGGGATTATCAGATCACAACGGGCAACCTGTGCACACGCTATCTGATGGACGTGCTGTCGGAGTGTGGCTATATCGAGGATGCATGGAAGCTGATTACCAAGGAAACCTACCCGTCCTTTGGCTTTATGCTGCAGAACGAAGCGACAACGGTCTGGGAGCGGTTTGAACTGAAAAAGGATTATGGCATGAACTCCCACTGCCATCCGATGTACGGTGCGGTCGGCTATTGGTTCTATGCTTATCTGTGCGGTGTTAAGCCCACAGACCGCGGATATAAAACGGTAGATATCAAACCGTATTATCCCGAGGGACTTTCTTCAGCACAGTGCGCACTGGACACTGTCCGTGGACAGATCGCTGTCCGCTGGTCCCGCCGATATGGCAAAACGCAGCTGTCGGCGGCAATCCCGTTCGGCGTAAATGCAAAGATCACTGTCGGAAACGATGTAGTTGTCTGCGGTGCAGGTACACATAATTTTGAATTCTGACGCAGTATATGTGTCTATGATATAAGGAGTTATAACTATGAGAACGATTAAAATGAGCATTATCGGTCTTGGCGGACGCGGCAGCTGGTGGCTTTCCGAGCTTCTGAACATGGAAGACGTTGAGATCACGGCGGTATGTGACAAACACGAGGATCGCATGGAAAAGGGTCGCAAGATGTGTGCCGAAAAGTACGGACATGATGTGTACGGCTCAACAAACTGGCGTGATGTCACCCGCCTTGACGACGGTGCGGAAGCCATCATGATCACGACCTACTGGAATGACCATGTCAAGATTGCCATCGATGCGATGAAGCAGGGCAAGTATGCAGCATTTGAGGTCGGTCCCGCACAGTCCATTCAGCAGTGCTGGGATCTCGTTCGCACCTATGAAGAGACCGGCGTTCCCGCGATGCTGATGGAAAACTGCTGCTACGGACGTGAAGAAATGACCGTGCTGAACATGATCAAGAAGGGTCTGTTCGGTGAAGTTCTCCACTGTCAGGGCGGTTACGAGCACGACCTGCGCGCGGTTGCCGATGGCTTCAAGCGCGACCATGAGCGTGCATGGCATTATCTGCACCGCAATGCAGAGCTGTATCCGACGCATGAGCTCGGTCCGATCATGACGTATCTTGACATCAACCGCGGCAACCGTCTGATGAGCCTCAATGCGATGGCGACCAAATCCCGCGGCTTGAACAAGTATCTCAAGGATAAGTACGGCGATGAGCATCCGATGTCCAATGCCGATTTCAAGCTCGGTGATATCATCACAACGACCATCCGCTGTGCAAACGGCGAAACCATCGTTCTGACGCATGATACCTCCTCTCCGCGTCCGTATTCCCGCGGCGGCAGAGTACAGGGTACCAAGGGTCTTTGGATGGAAGATCTGCGCGCGCTTCATATTGAAGGCAGATCGCAGGGTGAGAGCTGGCAGCCGATGTCCGAATATTGGGAAGAGTTTGAACATCCGCTGTGGAAAAAGACAAAGGCAACCGAATACACCGGCGGTCACGGTGGTATGGACTGGCTGGTTATGCGCGCGTTCCTTGATGCAGTCCGCAACAAGACGCAGACGCCGATTGATGTCTATGACTCCGCAACGCTGATGGCAGTCGGTATTCTCTCCGAGGAGTCGATTGCAGAGGGTTCCGCACCGAAGTCCATTCCCGACTTCACCGACGGTATGTGGATCAAGCGCGATCCCGCACCGAAGACGATTTTCTCGCTTGCTGAGGTCGATGACAGCCTGTATGAAGGCGATGTGGAATTCTGATTTCCAAAATATTGAAAATTTCTGAAAAAATTTCGGTTTAACTATTGCAATTTTTTTGAAAACATGATATAATAAGATATCATATGCGGCATGGTATGTATACCGTCAATTTGCTGCGAAAAATTACTACGTATTTACGAACATTTTGGAGGAATATTCATGTTAACAGTTCTCGGTGTTATTTTACTTGTATTTGCACTTTTCCTGATCGTTTCCGTTCTCATGCAGCACGGTAAGGCAAAGAACATTTCCGGTGCGATTGCCGGCGGTGCAGAAACCTTCTTCGGCAAGACCAAGGGTTCCACCATCGATAAGATGCTCTCCAAGATCACGACGGTTGTTGCGATTATCTTCGTTATCATTGTCGTTGTTGTCTATATCATGCAGGATACCGCAGTAGAAGAATACAAGAGCTTTGAGGATGCACTCAATACACCTACCGTTTCCGATACTGCCGATACCACGGCTGATACCGCGGCAGATACCGCAGCTGTTACGGAAGCTGAAACCGAGGCTGCAGAATAAAACAAATCAAACCGCTTTGGATCATCCGAAGCGGTTTTCTTCATCCATTTCGGGGAATCCTATCAATCAGTAACAAAAATAAGGAGCCGCAGATTGAAAGCAAACGAAATTATCAGAGAAACGATTACCGATCTGACCGCCGCAAAAAGCTATAATGCCTGCATGCCCGAGGAGCTTTGTGAAGCTGTACGGGATGCCTTGGGCGATAAAGCAGAGGAAATCGGCGATTTTGAAACGGAATTTTACGGGACCGTCGAGGATATGATCAATCAGAAGG
>JAFYTT010000025.1 GCA_017558715.1 Clostridia bacterium
CGTGAATGTTGTTCCTCATCGGAACATTTATATTATACCACATCTTTTCTGTTTCGTCAAGAGGTTTTTGAAAATTTTTGAAATTTTCCTGATGTTTTTTGGCACCGAAGCATATCAAACAGAAAAGTCCGCAATCAGACGATCACGGACTTTGTTTTTGGGGATTACTTGTTCAGCTTTGCGCTGATTTCACGCAGCAGTTCTGCCTGTGCGCGGACGTTTGCGTAGTATTCGTCGAGAATTGCCTGCTGTTTTGCAGCTGCAGCAGCTTCTTCTTCTGCCTTCTTCGCAGCTTCTGCTTCTTCGGCAGCCTTCTTGGCAGCTTCCGCAGCTTCCTTTTCCGCGGTTTCCTTGGCATTCAGCTTTGCTTCCATGCCCTTGACGATACGGACAACAACGAAGATGGAGAATGCAATGATGATGAAGTCAATGATCGTCTGCAGCCACAGACCGTACTGGATGGCGATCTTTTCGACCTCAACAACGCCTTCTGCGTTCATGACCTGTTCGCGCAGAACGACTTCCCATTCATTGATGGAAACGCCGCTGGTGAAGTATGTCATAACAGGGGTGATGATGTTCTTGACAAGACCGTTGGTGATTGCGTTGAACGCAGCACCGATGACGACAGCGACTGCCAGATCAAGGACGTTGCCCTTTGTGATGAATTTCTTAAAATCGGAGAAAAAGCCCTTGCCCTTTTCGGCAGCATTTTCAATGTGGTTCTTTGCCATGGTGGAGTACCTTCCTTTTCATAATGTGAAATTATGTAATTTCTGTATAAAATTATAGCAGAAAAGGGGAGTGTTGTCAATAGAAAGCCGGCGAAATATGCAATCGGACTGCGGCTTTTTCAAGGTTCTTCATCAAGAAAATCCGGCATTTCAATACATTCGGTGCTGTAATCCAGTGCAAGATTCAGTGCCTGTCCGGCTTCAGCTGTTATTTGGATGATCTCCTCATCGGTCAGTGTACCGTCGAATAATCTGTGTTCGATAATTTTATTTGCAAGATCAAGATAGATATTCAGCGTATCCGCCAGCGGTTTCATTTTCGGGTTCGTACTTGTGGCTGCCGCGATAAATACGTTAAACATTGCATCCTGATTCTTTTCCATGGTATCAAAATAGCGACCGCATGATTCGCCGTTTTGCAGTCCTCCGTCCTCATGAAGTGCTTTTGTGGCAATGGAATGGCGATAAACACCGTCACAGAGAATCAAGAAAATAATGTCTTCCACCGGGTGTCCTGATTCCAAACGATTCATAAGTCAACCTCTTTCCCAAATAAAAAAGTGCGCCCCAAAAGAGACGCACTGTCAAAGTGTATCTCCCGATTTGTCGCTACACAAAATGCATATCAAGGATAATCTGTCAGAATAATATCTGCCGGAGTTTATCACATCACACACAAGGAGGTAAATACACAATTGACCGAAGTCAAGTATTTACTTGTAACGATATAATAAACTCCATGACAAAAAAAGGTATAATAATCCTTTATAAAAAAGACAGTTATCCCTGATTTTCGATATTCATTTTGTGTAGCAAATCCATTATACACCCAACCGACAAATTTGTCAATAGAAAAACGGCACTCTTTGCAGAATGCCGTTCGTAAAAATATTCGCGTAAAATAAGATTGTTGAAGTTGTTATGCGCTTCTTGTGCAGCGGCGGGAGCAAGCCTCCGCCCTACGGGGTGAGGGATGCGCCTGCGTCAAACATCATCATCGTTTATTCTGTCAGCGTAAAAGTCAACCGCACATCCCGGACATCCTGCCCGGTCTTGATGGCTTCGGCGATGATATAGCCCGCATTTTCGCCCATCTGCGCACAGTTTCCGGTGACACGGTAGGATGCCATCGCTTCGCGCGTGCCGGAGATGCACCGTCCTGCGACCACGATGCCGCGGTAGTCCTTCGGAATCAGTGCTCGCATGGGAATATGATACGGCTTGACCGCGAAGCAGTGCTGTGCCTTATTCGATTTTGTGTGCAGGTCCGCGCCGAAGGTCACGTAGGCTACCGCATCGTCGAACCGCGCGCCGTTCAGAATGTCGTCTGACGTGACGGTGTATTCACCCACAATGCGGCGGGATTCACGCACGCCAAGCACGGAGGAGGAGGTGATCAGCTCCAGATCGCGGAATTCCTCGTCGTATTTCGTCAGATATTCAAACGCATCGATCAGCTGCTGTCTGCCTTCCATCGTTGCCGCAGTCAGAGCACCTGCATCCAAGGGGTCATACTCATACATATGCGTAAACTGCACGACACCGAAATGGGAATTGGGCACGGGAATCAGATATGGAACCTTGAACGGGATCTGCTTTCCTGCCGCCTCGTATGCCGCATTCAGCTTTTCATAGATCATGAGACCGTCTTTGTACTGCTCGGGAATGTTGCCGACGAGGAACATGAGCGTCATTGCCTGACATTCCTTGTAGTCGCCGTCAACGCCAAGCTCAAACGGACATCCCGCACTTGCCGCGACATTGCCGTCACCTGTTGCATCGATGACATAATCCGCAAGTGCGGCAAACCGTCCGC
>JAFYTT010000210.1 GCA_017558715.1 Clostridia bacterium
GATGTTGAGGACGAGGTCAACATCGGGATCGGCAAACATATCGTGCATCGTTTCGTACAGCTTGGGAATGTTGTACTTTTCAACCGCACGTTCTGCACGTTCACGGATCAGATCGCAGACACCGATGATCTCGATGTTCTGAAACTTATTGGTAATATTTTCCAGATAGATGCCGGAAATGGAGCCGACACCGACAATACCGATTCTTGTCATGATAAATTCTCCTTATATTAGTACATCTTTGCGGAGTTGAGATAACGGTCAACGGTCAGACCGTTCTTTTCGTTGTATTCCTTGCCGCCTGCAGCCCAGACCATACCGCGTTCCATCAGGATCTCGGCATTCGGGGAGTTGACGAAGACATCATCGTGGTGACCGAGGGAGTTGTAGAAGACGCGGCCGAGCCCCCAATACTTGGTCCAGATGACGGGCATATCGATCGGCTTGTTTGCGGAATGGTAGTAGTTGACGTTTGCATTCGGAAAACGGGTCGTTGCCAGCACCTCAATCGCGGGGTCAACGTGCAGGTAGTAGTGCTCACTCTTGACGGTAAAGTCTTCCAGACCTTCAACGAGGGGAGAGGTACCGCGGCGGATGTTGACGGTATATTCGACACCGTCACCGCCCGGATGGGAGACCCACTGACCGCCGGTCATGAACTGCCAGTTCGTATCGTTGCGGAATGCATCGCACATACCGCCGTGGCAGCCAGCCAGACCGACACCGCGTGCAACGGCTTCGGAGACGTTCTGGGAGTATTCCCACTTCAGCTCACCGCCCGTCCAGCATGCGACGATCAGATCGTATGTCAGAAGCTTTTCAAAGTCCGCAAGACAGTCTGTGGTGTCGTAGATCTCGGCTGCAATGCCGTTCTTTTCCAGCAGTCCCGCAAAACGCTTGGAGGTCAGCTGCGGCTCGTGTCCGTCCCAGCCGCCCTGAAAGATCAATGCTTTTTTCATGATGTTAGATTCCTTTCTTTTCACAGAAATTTTCTTTGGTTATATCTTATCATAAGATGATCGATTCGTCAATAGCAATTTTCATGACGGATCAGACATTTTTTGTGTTTTCTCCATTCGCCGCCAGTTGAAAAAGCCGTAGAGATCGTTTGCAAGAAACATGACAAAGCACAGCACCATCGAAAGATACGAAAGATCCCCGACCGCGGCAATGACCCACAAAACGATCAGAACAACATCATTTGCGGCATACGCAAGCGCGTAGTACGGTGAGCGGAAATACGTCAGCGCGGAGGCAAGAAAGCTCGTTGTGACAGACAGCGTGGATACCGCAAGACTGGCATTGCCCATGGCACCGAGAATGAAGTAAAACGCCGCTGTGACAAGAACGGTGGACACGGTCAGCCATCCAACAGTCTTCTTTGTCATCGGACGTACTGCAACCTCTTTCGTATCGCGGAACGGATTTTTCAGCCATGCAACCGCCGCCGCAATCGCCATCGGCGAGGACATGCCAAGATATGTAATCATCTCGCCGTAATATTGCTGACCAAACGAGATCACCCCGTAAACACGGCAAATACGACCGTCAGAATCTGCCCGATGACATAGCCCTTTGCGACAAAAATCAGTGCGGTCACACCGATCAGCGATGCAATCACCGAAAATAAATCAGCTCCGCCCATGAGTACAGCGCTCAAAATGATCACAGCGACAGAAGTACACCACAGACCGCGCTCAAACGGTGTCAGATCGGCAAACGGATTCAGGAATTTTTTCATGTACCCTCCAAACAAAACGGCACCCGCTGTACATCTTCACAGCGCCGCAAAACGGACGCTGTATGACCTGACGATGTACCGACGAATGCCGTGCATTCACTACCCGGTGGCAGTATCTTTTTATAAAATTCGATCAATCAATGGCTGTAATCGTAACGGGGAATACCCACGTCTCACCCGCGCCGAGCACTTCAATGCGCTCCTTCTTTGTGATGTCGTGACCGGCATCACACATATCGTCAATACCGTGCCACGGCTCGATGCATACATACGGTGCTGCGGGCTTTGCCCAGATACCGAGACACGGCGCATCAAATGCCACATGGACATTCTTGCCGTTTGCGCGGATGACCGATGCACCCTTGGACTTGATGCCGTCAAAAATCAGCGCATCCTTTGCAAAGGTCTCGGCGGTGATGACAAGCTCGCGGGAATTGTCAAAGACGGGCTGCTGTACCTTGCCGCGCAGGAAGTTTTCATCCAGTTTGAATGCTGCCAAAGTTTCTGCCTCATCCAGCACGACCTTGTCGCCGAGGTCAATGGCAAATGCGGGATGTGCGCCGAGGGAGAAGTACATCGTCTCGTCGTTCACATTCTTGACGCTGAATTCCATGACAAAGCCATGATTCACGAATGCATAACGCACACGCAGTTCAAACGCATACGGGAAGCCGACACGGGTTTCCTCGGTATCGCGCAGAAGGAAAACCAGCTCGTCCGCGGTCTGTACCTCGACTTCAAACTCCATCTTTTTTGCAAAGCCGTGCTTGGGCATGTGATATTCCTTGCCGTTCAGGTGATAGATATCATCACGCAGGCGACCGACGATCGGGAACAGAAGCGGAGAAGTGCCCGTCCAGAATGCGGGATCACCTTCCCAGATGTATTCGTGGTCCGCTGTTTTGTCGTAAAAGCTGCAAAGCTCCGCACCTTCCGACTTGACCGATACGCGGTAGGTTTCGTTTTCGATGCTGTAGATCATAATGGATTCCTCCGTAAATACAGTAATATTCTTCTGCTATTATTGTATCATGTCACAGCAAAAAAATCAAGATGCAATCACTCAAAAATTTGTCCTTCGCGCTTGAGTCTGTTTCGCTTTTTGCCAAGCTTCCACAGCCCGATACCGAGAAGCACCGTCACCGAAAGGTTCAGACAGCCGCAAATGATATTGGCGGAACTGCCCCACATCACACCAAGCCCCAGGTTATGTGCACCAATACCGGCATTCAGTATACCAAGCGGCCAGATCAGCGCAATGATCCGTCCCAGATGCCGCACACGGGACGCATTGTCCGAAAACAGATCAAACGGACCGTATTCCGTCGGACGGCGCAGGTAGACCCAGCGCATGAAAGAGCCGATATGTTCCGCTCCCGTTTCTTCCAGAAAACGGAGATACTGCTGACTCTCGGGATGCGACGGCAGATTGTCAAGGAACTCCAGCCGTACCTGATACGCACCGGGCGTACATTCCTCAAAGTCATAACGGCAGAAACCGACGGAAACAAGTGCAAGCCCTTTTGCGGCACATTCGGTCAGCCACTTCTCTTCCTTGTCAAATTCCCATGCCCAAAACCATTTTCTGATTGTGTGTCTCATGTTATCCCTCCGTTTGTTCGGTAAGTCTGTGTCCGACCGCTGCAAGTGCGGAAAGCCGCTCAATTTCAGCATGCAGTGCCGCGCGACCTGCATCGGTAATAACGTATTCTTTCTTGCCGCGGCTGTCACCCGTCTCCGGCAGTGCGGCAATCCAACCTTTTTCAAGTAAGGTGTTCAGCGCACCGTACAGCGTTCCCGCCGCAAGACGCACACGCCCCTCGGAAAGTGCTTCCGTGTTCTGCATGATGCCGTATCCGTGCATCGGCTGCAGAAGGGACAGTAAAATGTAATAGACCGCTTCCGTCAAAGCAGGCTGCATATCGATTCCTCCGTTCATTCCATCGGGTCCTGATCGTTTTTCTCATCCGACCCGGAATCCTCAGTTGTCTTTTTTCGGTTTGCCGCATCCATTGCCGCGCCAAGACACGTGCCGATACCGACCCCCAGGCACATGCCGACACCGATATTGTCAAGCGCCGTACCGATTGCCACGCCGACAGAGATACCAAGACACATATAGATCGGCATATAGTGCGTCTGATTTTCGTTTTCGCTCTGATTCTGATTTTCGTTTTGATTTTTGTTTTTCATAACCGATACTTCTTTCCGATTCTTTGAACTATAACGTGTGCAGATATATCGTGCGATAATATATCGCGTTCCGTTATATCGTGCCTATATTATATCGCACGCCGATATATTTGTCAAGGGGTTTTCCGAAATTTCTTGACGAGAAGCAAAAAATCTGCTATAATACTCAAAAATCAGACATCGGAGGACTGTATCCCATGAATGAATACTTCGCCTGCTTCGGCTTACCCGGCACATTTGTACTGACCTGGCTGATAACGCTTCTGGCAATCATCCTCGCCGTTATCCGTCGAAAACATTACGCATACTTCTGCGCAGCGGCAATGTTTGTCTCGTCCTGCGGTGACATGTTCATGACGCGCTTCGGCAGGATTCCTGAAATTTTCCCAAACTACTTCATCATCGGCGCATCACTGTTTATGGCAGCGCATGTGCTGTACATCATTTCCTACCGTTTGCTTGCAAAGTCCAAGAACTATTGCTTCTTCAACGGCGGTGTGATCGCGGCTGTCGCAATCGCGCTTGCTTGCCTTATCTATTTTACGGTGATCTGCTTCCAAAGAAACGATTTTTCGATGTATTTCCTCTGCCTGCTCTATCTGATCGTCATCACGGCAAACTGCGCGGCGATTTTTTCCTATGGATGGTCGTCGTTCAAACAGAAACCGTATCTGATGCTCTGTGCCGTCGGTGCGCTGTCGTTTTTCCTCTCCGATTTTATCATCGGTCTGGATGCGCTGGCGGGCATTTACGACTGGGGCTATCTGATCTGGTGGCTTTACCCGATCGGACAGATTCTGCTCAATGTATTTGCGTTTTAAGGTTTGATACAAAAATGCCTGTGTGAGAACAAAACCCGCACAGGCAACTCTTTTTATTCGATTCTCCCCAGCACCCGCATCAGCGGCACAGGATCATTCGCCGTGATCAGATCCGCCCCGCGCTCAATACACAGACGGACATCGTCCTCGTTGTCGGCGCAGTACATGTGCATCGGCATACCCTTTGCCGCATAGAACGCACAAAGCTCGGACTTGACGAACATCATCGAAAGTCCGATTTCCTCATACCAGTCATAGGAATCGGGCTTGAATTCACCCATCTGAATGTCAGGATAGCCCATCGTTCTGCCGTTGTACTTTTCTTTGATGTAGCGGATGATGCGCGCGTTAAACGCATAGAACCAGCAGCGGTCAAATACGCCGTACTTTTTGAGAAGCTCGACCGTCAGGTCAACCGTCTCCTCGGTGTATTCCTTGATCTCAACACCGAACCAGATGTCGGGACGCTTCTCTGCCGCCAGCTGCAGGGTCTCCTCCAGCGTCGGTACGGTAATGCCCTGTCCCCTGAAGGTATCGCCGAACTTTTCGGAATAGCAGGCATCCAGCTGTTTGGCTTCTGCAAGTGTCATGTCGCGCAGATGACGGTCCACGCCGCAGGTACGACGCGCATTGCCATCGTGCATCAGAACGGGTACTTTATCGGAGGTCAGCCACACGTCAAACTCAAACGCATCGACACCGAGGTCCATTGCCGCGGCAAAGGAAATGAGTGTGTTTTCGGGGTATTTCGCGCAGTAGCCGCGATGACCTTCCACAATGATATTTTTCATAACAGGATTCTCCCTTCCATAATTTACATATACGGTTTGCGCTCTGTCGTCGGCGTATCCGATCGAAGCCTCTCGCCGTTCCAGCGCTTATGCACTGCAAGCGTAAACAACAGATGCGCTGCTGCATACGCAAGAACAAATACAAGATAAAAAACGATATTCTCGACGGCAAAATAGGCGTTGATGGCATTGGTTTCCGCGCCGGTCAGATCGGGATTTGTCATGTTCATAAACCACGTGCGGAACATGCGGTAGGCATATAACAGAATGTATACAACAGCAACCACCGCAGTATCGTTCCACAGCTCATCCGAGCGGAAAATCAGCTTGCGGTCGGCTTTTGCGTCATACGAGCCGTCGGATACGGAATTCTGGAAATCGGCGCGGAATGTCATATCGCGTGACAGCCGCAATGCTTCCCAGAGTGCGGGAAACGATGCCATCAGTACCGCCATGACAAAGAACAGCATCCAGCGCGATGCGGGAATCCCCATCAGAATCGAGCGCCAGATGACAGCGGTGATCTTGAAGATGACATACAAAACGGCAGATTCCGCGCACAGCCACAGAAACTGTCTGACAATACGGCGCGGCATGATATGATCGGAAAAGCGGGCTTTTTTCATGAGAGACTCCTTGGGTACAGAAAATCGTGATTTCATTAACACCACTATAGCACATAGGACGGCATTTGTCAATGCTTATAACCAAACTTTCTGCGAAATTCGGGCAATCTGTCGGTTTGGGTCTTGACAGCAGCGCATCCTTGCTGTATAATGAAATCATCTTATTACGAAACAGGAGAAACACCACTATGACAAAGCACATCATTCTCTGGCAGCTTGCCGATACGCTCACCGCTGACGAAAAAATCACCGTCAAAGCAGGCATCAAGGAAGGTCTGGAAGGGCTCGCAGGACAGATTCCCGGTCTTGTCGACATCAAGGTCTACACCGAAGGTCTGCCCTCCTCCAATGCAGACGTCATGCTCGATTCCACGTTTGAAAGCGAAGCCGCACTCAAGGGCTACGCTGTCCATCCGGCACATGTCGCGGTGGCTGACGGTAAGGTCAGACCGTTTACCAAGACCAGACTGTGTCTTGACTTTGAAGTATAAAATCGAACAGGAACAGGTGCGGCTCACATTGTGAGAACCGCACCTGTTTATCGTTTATTCGGCAGAGGATGACTGATCTGTGGGTACGGGAATGATCTGCAGGGTATCAGCAATGGTCATCAGCTGTTCGATGCGAATAGCCTCCTCCTCTTCAGAGAGTGCAAATACTTCAAACTCATACATGACCGCTTCATAGCCGTAATACAGAAGCAGGCTCACCGGAGACACCGGGGAATCGTCGGCAGCCGGTTTGATTTTGCTGATGACACAGGGAATTCCCGCAGCGGTTGTAAATTCCTTTATGATCTCCGCATGATCGCCATCCTTGATCGATCGTTCAAATCCGCCAAGCTTGATTTCGCCCGCATCGTCATCAACCAAAGCCACAACCTCCAGACCACCAAACCACACCTGTTCCGTAACACCGTTCCGTTCCTCCAAATATTCAACATTCACTCTCGAAGACATCATGCCAAGACGAATTTCATTGTCCTTTTCATCCACCGATATACTGGAGCCAACCGTTCCGTACGGAGAGAGCCAGCTGCTTATGACAAGAGGGATTTCATAAAACGATTGCCATTCTTCAACGGATGAAAAGGTATAGCTGAAGTGCAGATTGTCGGGCGTACGGGACGGAGAATTGATAACCGTCTGCCGCGAAGACTCGGGTAAAGTAATATAATCGTCACGTAAATACAGAATATGAGACGCTGACAAAGTAATGTATTCATTGTTCCAATACAAAATTTGATCATCTGCTCTTACATGAAGTTCCGGCGTCATCCAACGAAGTCCCGCTGCAGCTACAGTAATGCACAACAATACCAACACTGCCGCCACTATCCATACAGTATTTCTTCTTCTCGGAATCCTGCTTTTTTGTCTGTTCATCATGGTTTCTGCTTCCTCAACCATGGAATAATCAATATCATTCATAGCATCCAGAAGATGTTTTGCATTCATACAGAAAATCCCTCCTCCATCAAATATGTTTTCAATTTCTTTCGTGTACGCATCAGTTGTGATTTCACACGGCTCTCACTCATACGGCATGACAGAGCAATTTCTTCAATCGACTGCATATGCCAATACCGACGGATAAACACACCGCGGACATCAGGCGGCAAGGTATGCAGAAAACGGTTCATAACCTCCCGCAAGGCAATCTGATCGGGAATCTCATCGCCGCTGTCACCGGAAAGACATTCCGCAAGCTCGTCGATGACAGATAAATACTGTCCCTCGCCGCGCTTCTTTGCTGTGTTGTGCTCCAGACGCTTGATCGCAAGCTGGCGCGTGACTCTGCCGAGAAATGCTTTGAGGCTGTCGGGATGTGCGGGCGGAATGGTGTTCCATGCATGAAGATAGGTATCATTGACAACCTCCTCGGCATCGGAATCGTTCCATACAATGCCATGAGCGATCGAATAGAAATATCGTCCATACAGCCGCTGTGTCTCTGCGATTGCCGTCTCGGATCGCGCCGTAAATAACCCGATGATGATCTCGTCTGTCATGCGATTCCTCCTTTTTTGATTTGAAAGGTCCTCTCACCCTATTGTAGCGGAAATACTGTCGCCGCGTTGCATATCATGGAAAATTTTTCATAATTTTTTGGCAGGAAAAGGAATAAGGAACGAACCGTGAAATTCGTTCCTTATCAGAATCAAAAACCATACCATTACGGATTCGCAAGCGAATGACCTTCCCACTCGGGCGCACAAGGAACACCCATGATGTCCGCCGCTGTCGGTGCGAGGTCAAGGATCGTCACGCCGTCCAGTTCTTTTCCTGGCGTGAAGCGATCACCGATAAAGAACATCGGAATCGTCGTATCCTCGGGCAGATCGGAGCCGTGAGAACGGTCGTGTCCGCCGTGGTCTGCTGTGACGAGAATCGTGTATTCGTCGCCGAATGCCTCGTACACGCGCTTCACGTTGTCAATTGCCGCGGAAATGTAGCCGAGATACGCATCCGACATCCAGCCATTGTCGTGTCCGCCCTTTTCATCCGTTTCAACCATATAAAGGAAAACAAAATCGGGATGGCTCTTTGCCATGCGGTCCAGCGCCAGATCGGTCAGCTTACCGTCGGTCGCGTCTTCTGCATAGGCGTTGAGATACCCTGCAAATTTCAGCGAACCGGGACGTGCGACATCGCGCAGAGGTTCCCAGCCATAGTACATCGCGCTGACACCGCCCACAGCGCTGATCTGCTCAAACAGACCGTTCAGCGGACGTGCGAAAGGAATGTAGAGATTGGTCGTAATGCCGTGACGGGTCGGCGGGACAGAATGGAACATCGACATGTGACACGGCAAGGTAACAGACGGCAGTACCGTCTGTGCCGTCAAGGTGTATGAGCCCAGCCGCTTCATCTCGTCCACAAACGGATTGCCGCACGCCACAACACCGTCGGCTCTCATACCGTCAATGGAAATCAGAATTACTTTCTTCATGATAAATACCAAAGTCCCCCAAACGGAAGACATCCTTTCCAATCATTTACAGCGATATCACTGTTTGTCTGATATCATTATACCGCAAACGAACCAAAAGTCAAGACTTATAAAAAATATCGTTTGTTTTTTTATGAAAATCAAAAAAGGACTTGACTTTTATACGATAGATATGGTATAATAAATAAGTAATTGAAAAGCAACAGCTTCAAGGCACGGAGAATTACTCAAGTGGTGAAGAGGCGCCCCTGCTAAGGGTGTAGGTCGGGTAACCGGCGCGAGAGTTCAAATCTCTCATTCTCCGCCAACAAAAAAGACTGAAAAATCAAGGTTTTTCAGTCTTTTTTTGCGTCCAAAAAACAGGTTTGACCCCATTTTTGACCCCACACAGGATTTTCGGGGGTAAATTATGCTTTCACCTTCTGCATGAAGCGGTTCATTCTGTCCGCGCTTTCCTATTTCAGCTTCTCCGATTATATTTTTCACACATCTAGTGTAAGGACTCTAGAATGCTGCATAATTGTCGTAGCAAATGAATATACTAGGTACATAATATAACAACTTTATTGTTAGTTATCGACACAAAATATAGTTGCTTATTTTCCAAACGCAGAATTCTATTTGTACTATTTGTTTTTTTATTTGGAATATTGTGTTGACTTTTTTTGAAATATGTGATATCATATATTTGATCCTATTTATTGAGGAGTTCGAAAAAATGAAAGTTATAAATCAAGAAAAAGTAAAGAACTATATTTTACGACTAATTAAAAACGAAAGAAAGGATTATGTTAAAGCAACGATTGAAGCCTATAATATTAGCAAAACCAGTGTCTACAATTATGTTAAGCAAATGGAAACCGATGGGCTTATCGAAAAAAAAGATAACAAATATATTCTAAAAAACAGTGTATATTTTTATTCATTCAAAAACGATGGGACATTAGAAGAAGATCAAATATATAATCAATTCATATCGCAACATATACAATTCAAGACGAATGTAAACACTATATGGAATTATGCGTTTACAGAAATGATGAACAATGCTATTGAGCATTCAGAATCCCAAAATATTTATGTCAGTATTTACCAAAACTGTCTTGACACAAAAATTTTGATTGTTGATGATGGCATTGGTATTTTCAAGAATATTCAAAGATTCATAAAAAAAACCAGAAACGAAGACACCCCATTACGAGAGTGTGTTTCTCTTTTGTTCGCTGGAAAGTTTACAACAGCCAAACAGTTTCATTCCGGAGAAGGAATTTTCTTTACTTCGCATATTATGGATGAGTATGTGATTTATTCCGACGATAATTTTTTCACTAGAAACAATTTTACATCCAGACAAATAGAAGATAGTAATCTTCATGAGTACATGCGCATAAAAAATGGCACAGTTGTGCGAATGACACTTGATAACAATACAAAAAAAGTATTGTCTGAAGTATTTAACAGATATGCTCCTGCAGATGAGGGGTTCGTGAAGACAACCATACCAGTAGCACATATGTTTCCTGGCGGAAATCCTGTATCACGGTCAGAAGCAAGACGTTTGTTGGGGAGTATTTCTCTCTTTAATGATATTGATTTAGATTTCACTGGAGTTGATGAAATCGGACAAGGCTTTACTCATGAGATTTTCGTTCTTGGAAAACAGAATTATCCGAATATAAAATTGAACCCTATCAACATGTGTAAAACAGTCGAGGATATGATAAAACGAGTCGTTAATACTGCAAACATGAATTAATAATAAAATATACATTTATCTAAAAAAGCAACACCGAATCATTTTGTTAATCAAAAATGGTTCGGTGTTGCTATCTGTTATCAATAACTAAAATGAGCATAAATAACTCGAGTGCAATGGAGCTATGGTTATATTCTCGATTTCGATTCTTACATTCACCAGATACTATTCCTTGCACATAAGTTTATACAGAATTATGCTTTTACCTTTTGCATAAATCGGTTCATTCTGTCCGCGCTTTCCTGTTTCATCTTCTCCGATACATGACCGTACACATCCAGCGTAAACGATGCAGTAGCGTGACCGAGATTCTGTTGCACCGTTTTCAGATCGTCACCCTCCTGCAATGATATACAGGCATATGTGTGCCGGAGATCATGAAAACGTGCGTCCGGTAAATCGATTCTGCGGCAGATTCTCTTGAAATGGTTTCGGAGCGTCTGCGGTACAGTGAAATGCCCGACCGCGTTCACAAATACAAGATTCCATGTGTTATCCCAGGCAGAACCCGCCGCGAGCTGGGCGCGCTTCTGCTCAATGCTGATACGTTTGAGAATATCCATAACCATCGGTGCAGCGGTGATCGTCCGCGCCTTTCCGCTTTTGGTAGTGCTGATATAATGCGCACTGCCTTTTTCTTTGCCCTTTTGCAGCTGCTGCTTGACGGTAATCGTGCCATCCTTGAAATTGACCGCATCCCACGACAGTCCGCAGACTTCGCCCTCTCTCATACCTGTGAACAATGTCACGGTGAACAGATCGCGGTACGGTTCATCTTTTTCAATCGCTTGCAGAAATGCGGAAATGTCCTGCTCTGTGAGCGGCTGAATCTCTTTCTTTTCCATACGGGGAAGCTCACAAGCGTCTGCGGGATTGTATACGAGATATCGGAGACTTACAGCTTGCGCAAGGCACTTGTGCAGAATCCCGTGTACATTCTTGACCGTTTTCGGGGAAAGATCATGTTTCCGTGTCAGATCGTTATAAAACTGCTGAATCTGTGTCGGGGTTATTTCCTGCAATCTGATCTGACCGAGAGCGGGTTTTATGTGTACGGTGATTCGGTTCCGGTACGTTGAGACGGTCAGCGGCTTGCAGGACGGCTGCACATACTCCGACAGCCAGATATCAAGCCATTGGGAGAGGGAATACCGTGCCGGCTCGATATATATACCATCGTCAGCGGCTTTCTGTGCGGCTCTCATGGCTTTTATCGCGTCCTGTTGCCGTTCCCCATAGAATGACCGCCGTTTGCCGTTGATGACCGCACGGGCTTCCCAGCGTCCGTCCGAACGTAGTTTGGCGTTAGCTTTCTTCATCTAAAATCGAATCCTCCTTTATGCATCAGGTATCATCGTCTTTTTTTGAATCTTTCATAACAAATGCGTCGCCATATGCACCTGCAAGAGTAGATGTAACAACTCTTAATTCAAACGCAGATACCGGCAAACTTTTTGCATGACGTGTAAGTTCAATGTTGTCCGTGATATAGGAGACACCTTTTATCAGATCATTCCATTTTGCATCATTAAAATTCAGAATTTCAAGAATACATAATTTCTTCAAATGCGAAAGCGGTCTGTTTTCATTATCTGCATTGAGAATTTCATCGAATTTATCTGCAAGCTCTTCATCAAGTGTGCGCGGTACAAACATTTCCCCAGACCCGTATAACATCCAGTAAGGATTTACGTCAAATGCAAAACTTAAAGCATCTACGGTTTCTTGAGTGACATTCCGTCGACCGCTTTCAATGACTGCTACGGTATTGGGTTTCAGATCCAGTTTTTCACCGAATTCTTTTTGTGTCAAATTTAAGGCTTGACGAACTTCCTTAAAACGTTGATTCATATTCATGTTATTTCCCCGCCTTTCATGATGTTATTATATCAGATATCTTTTAGTTTGTCAAGGTTTTTATGTGACATTATGAACTTGTAATGAATTTTTCGAAATCGTATTGACATTTCTATCGATCTGTGTTATAATCAGGTTGTCAAATAAAAACTATTACAACTTTACAAGGTAATAGTCAAAAACAACTGAAAGTTTTGCGTATCGCAAATGAAAGGGGTATATATGGAAAACAAGAAGTATTACAGCATCAGCGAAGCATGTGCACACATTGGTGTCGGAAAATCGACGTTTCGCACCATGATGACCCGTCCCGGATTCCCGCTTGTCAGGGTATCTCCGCGCCGGATCATTATCCCCGCAGATTTGCTTGATGCCTGGATGGAAGCAGAAACCGAAAGACAGTCCGGCATGAGAGGATGACACTATGTTTACATATTACGGAAAAGCAAGCATCGGTTCTGTTAAAAGAACAAGAGAGGAGCCTGAAATGTGAGCAAGGGAAGCGGCGGTATTATCATTCGCGAAGAATGGAACAACACACTCGTGAATATGAGTATATCAGAAAAAGGAATTTTCTTAGACAGCCTTTTGAAACATGTTGACGGGGAAGTCATATCTGATATCCCGGAAAAAATGTATTACTTTATTAAATCCGCTTGTGATACCATCGATATGGATCGGGCAAAGTATAAAAAAGTAAGCGAAGCACGGAGCGAAGCCGGACGGCTTGGCGGTGAAAAGAGTGGCGAAGTCCGACGACAAAAGACAGCCGGAGCAGAATCTGACACCTATGAGATTCCAACACTGCATGATATCGAAACATACGCTAAATGCAGAAAGAGTAATGTTATACCGAGACAATTTTATGAGTATTACAACGCACATGAATGGAAAGACCGAACAGGATCTCCTATTCGAGACTGGAAAAAGCTATTCAGTACATGGGAGAAGGAAGAAACATCAGCACAACAGGAACGCAGCTATGATATTGAACAGTTCGCGCAACTGGCAATGAATCGTAGTTTTGAGGATTGTGACTGAGCAGTACATAATACCATGAAATACAGAAAAGAGAGGGGGGAGCTCCTCTCTTTCTATTGCCATTATTAACGAACATAATCTTCAAAGCAAACAAAGCATTTGCTTCAATATGAAGCAAACGAACCTAAAAAAACAAATAAATAAGACAGAATAAATAAGGAATCACAATAACAAATCAAAGAAACACTGGTGCTATGCTATGACGCGTGTAATATACGGAAATTTGAAACAAGCATATCCTCAAAAAGCGGACTGAACAGATGTCGGCATATCCAAATAATCTGCCACGATTCTCAAAAACTATAAACATCGGTATACCAAACAACCGAAATCCGAACCTTGTGCCAGTGGCCGACGGGTTCGGACTTCTGCTTGTTTGGGATATAGAAATATAATATTGATTAACGGCAACGTTGATATCTCTTTGCAAGATGCACAGGGGTAGCTGTAATATCAGCGCAGGGGAAGCTATTCTTCCCCTGTTATGATTGGAGCAGATTATTGCGGAAATCATCGGCTTCCCGCAGGGAGCTTTCAGCAGAACGCAGCACTCCGGTCATGCCGGTGTATAGTTGCGCACTTATCATGCTTCAAGTGTTCTTCACATCATCCATTTACATCGTACATCCACTTCGATTTTCACTTACAGTTCATCGGCTAAATATGTTCCAAATCCGCTCAATATAATGATCTTTCACATTTTAGTGACATCAAATATCATACAATACACATCAAAATAATAGATACCACACATAATAAAAAACCCAGTCGCTGCATCTTATCCAACTTCTCTTTGAAGACCAGAACCGAGACAATTGTTGCTCCGGCAATTCCACCTCCGTTGATCACCGGATAACAAATCATACTCGGCAGCACACCGCTCAGAACTGTATTAACTTTATGCTGAAAAGCATCTGCAATACCGACAATAACCGATGTATAATACTTCTTTGCAAAATCTTTCCCTTCTTTTGCTTTATCCTTATTTATGAAATACATAACTGTTAGCAAAACTGCTGAAAGGAAGAATGCACTCAGCAGAAACATACCGTTTTCATTTGAATAATCCGAGCGAATCATGACCTTCTGCAAAACGCCCTGGATTCCGGACGCGAAAAAGCAAAGAAAAACGTACTTTACCCATTTTGCGTTGATTTTGTCGCTTTTCTTTGGATTCGCGCCGAAATAGAAACCAACAGGCATCAAAATAAACCCGATCAGCTGAAAAACGGTAACCGGCTCTCTGTAAACAATTGTCCCGAACAACGTAGGAATAATCATGCCGCAAGTTGCAATCAATATCGTATACGACATCGGTCCTTCTTTCATTGCGAGTATCAGCGTCTGATAGGCAGTTACAAGTGCGGCACCGTATATTACAGACAGCAGCAACGTAAATGCAGAAACAGGATGGATACCTCCGCAAGCTATCACCAACGCCAAACATGTAAACAGCGAACATAGTGCGTTAAAAATCAGAAGTTCCGATTCACTTGAGGTCTTCTTTTTTTGAAGATTGATGGTCGTATTTCTTGTCACATTCGCTGTGACCGATA
The DNA here is from genome assembly GCA_017558715.1 of Clostridia bacterium. Lineage (GTDB taxonomy): Bacteria > Bacillota > Clostridia > Oscillospirales > CAG-272 > RGIG3925. Next base: position 15,335 of record JAFYTT010000210.1, read on the forward strand.
ATATCATTTTTATGTAATGAATCAAAAGAGTATCCTTTCCCCGAAAGAAGAACCGCTCGACTTGGTTTTCGTCGTGCGGTTCCAATCGGCTTTCTATACCGAAATATCTTATTTCCAATAATATGCTAAGGTATTGAAACTTCACTGTTGATTATTACTGTTCCAGTACCAGGATTTCATGCACAGCAACTTTGGGAACGGTTATATGCACATAAGAACCGTCGTATGTGAATGCAAGTTCTGTATGGGACGGCTCGAGGAATACCTTCTGCGGCATCTTCTCACAGCGGATCGCAGTTTTCACGTCGTAAACCGCGGGATATGCACCGTGATTACAGGTAAACTGATCCAGATACAACTCCGTTGTATTGATCAGATGCAGCATCTGCACCCCATCTTTTTCTGTCGGGACAAGCTCAATGTGATGTGCATCCGACTCCACACACGCTGCTGGCATCGGATCAGCACGTTCAAGTACCTCACGCAAAAATTCACGCTCAACAAAGCTTCTGTTTTTCTGATAATCACTGCACAGATCCCAACCGATACAGTACAGCGCACCTTTACCCCAAGGTTTCCATGCCGCCGCACAAATTGCCGGAGCATCTGTTTTCATAGCATCGGCATAGCACGGAATCAGCGATTCCATGTCATCACCAAAAGTAACAGTCGTACCATTGATGCCATGCATATAGCATCCGCGCGCCATATAGAAAATACGTGAAGACTCCTCTGTGATATCAGTAAACTGCTTGCAGACATCAGCACCGCATACAATTAACCTGCCGCCCTTTTCCATATAGTGAATGAAAGCCTCACGGTACTCGGGTGCGAGATACACAAGTTCCGGAATCAAAATGACAGGATAACTGTCAAGTGCATCCGACAGAATCACAGAATCGTAAATGACATCAACCGGTCTTCCACCGTCCAAAACGATATCACACATACCGGCGGCCGGTCCCTGTGCAACAGGATAAAGCGCATCAAATCGACGGATCCGATCTTCATTGGAATACCAGACAGCAGCATTTTTTGTCGGATGTGCATGTTGACAGAACGGCTGACGCGCACGGACAAATGCCGCAAGTTCTCCCATAAGGGACATTTCTGTCATACGTATTTCACCCTGCTGTGTCATACCGTTGACAATCTGATATGCACCACCCTGTGCAATTGCCATTGCCGCTTCTCTGTAAAGACGTGTGATATGCTTGAGGCTGACTGGTGTAAATCCTCCGCCGGGACTTCTCCAACAACCGGCAGAAGCCCAGCTCATAACATCCCATGTTTTACCAAGACCGGCAAAGCAGCGAACTGTCAGACGCTCCGTCAGCTGATAGGTTACATCAGCCGAATAATAATCAAGACAGTCAAGTGTTTTTTCCGGCATCAGATCACTGCATGCATAATTGCTGGTAATCTCAAAATCCGGATAAACATCATGAATCGCTTTCACATACTTTTCAATATATGCCACGAATTTTTCGCGGCAAAACTGATAAAAGGCAAGATGTGCAGCAGAAGAATTATCACCAACGACCTCGGTATACCCGGTTTTTTCATAAAACTCCGCCAAAAACTCCGGCTTATAGTTCGGAAGTGCCGCCCAGTTTTCGCCATCTACCCAAGCACCGTTCAAACCGTATTTTCCTGCCAGTTCCAACAGCTGCGGAATCATTACCTGTTCCGTGTAAGGACCTTCGGTATCGGTAATGGCAGTATTGGATGTTCCATCCGCATTTTGAATTGCCCAATCAGGATGTGCCTGACAGACACAGTCATCCTCCAGACCGGAATAATGACCGAATAAAAGAATTCCGCGTTTTTGTGTTTCTTCACGCAAAATCTTCATGTGGTCTACTTCAAGTCCGGGAGCGACATTGCCATATTCCGAGCGGAAACTGGCATAACCGGGATGACCTTTTGTATCTACCTGTACAAAATCAGGCTTTACCGTATCGAAATATTCACCGATTTTCTCGGGAAGTGTACGGGTACCGATGCCGTCTGTATACGGTGTTGCATGAAAATCAAAATGAAGTCCAAAGAAACAGTCTGATCTGCGCATATCAGTCCTCCTCGCCGAATTCAACAAATGCCTTATAAACTTTGTCATAAATATTTTTCTGAACCCGTTTCGTGTTCTTTTCAAAATAGGAAGCAATGGCAGTATCCTTTTTCATCAGAATCTGCATCAGACTGTAGGATATTTCATTGTAGCCGCCATATACCATACCGTAGTCAAAAACAATACTGTCAAAGATGATATCCAGCATTTCCGAAGATTCCTCATCGCGGGCAACTTTGGAATCAAGAAGCAGATCATAATATGCAGGCGTGAAAATCTCTGCACTGTAGTGAGACAGCAGTTCTGCCGCCTTGCCGCTCAACTCAACATCTGCCGTTGACTGCGGAACTGTGATAAATCCGCTCATGCTCAATGAGCGATAATTTTCCTGCGCCTCATCGTATTTGGGAAGCGGAAGGATACCAAAATCTGTTTCCATATTGCGGAAGGTTTCGATCGAATTGATATCAACGATCGTAAACAATGCACGGTCACTGCTGAAATCAAGGGCTTTTTCTGTACCGTGATCCGCCATTTTCCAATAATAAACAGACTGATTGTAATACAGCAAACCGTTCAGCACCTCAATCATATGAACAAATCGGTCATCAGGCTGCGTAATCGTCAAACCTTCATCCGTCAATCCAACCGCATAGAGATCACATGCATTCAGAAAACCCTGGAAATTGGCATCCAGCATTGCAGCCAGTCCGTACTGATCGTTTACATCATAAACGCCGTCACCGTTGAGATCAGACGAAATCTTATTGACTTCTCCCGTAAACCGTTCCAGTGTCCATTTTCCGTCACGAACAAGCGCATTGTAGTCTTCCAACTGATAATCCTTATGCAGCTTCTTATTATACAGAATCATATAAGTATCTGCCGGCATATAATCACTGCTTGCAACCGGAAGTACACCGTTGACTGTCAGCGTCTGGTTCATATTCTGGTTCCAGTAATTCTTGGTTAGATCAACATACGGCACATCGTTCCAGTCATATACAAGGCGCTCAGATATCATGGAAGTGATACCAGTAAAGGTATGTGTCAGTGCTAAATCAAATGCATTGTCCCCCGCTTGGACATCCTGTCGGATTTTCGGATAGATCGTATCGATATAACCAAAGGTTACACCGTTGATATCGATGTTCAATGCTTCCTCAACTGCCGAATTTCTCTCGTAGATGGCATCGTTCAATACCTCACCCGTTGCTTCTTCTGCAAAGAAGAAGCGTTCATGAGCAATATACAAACCGCCGCTGGCATAGAGAATATCAAAGGATTCACCCGCATAGTCACTCTCCGGTACCGCATGTGGGTCTACATCACTGGGTTCCGTCACAATTTCTGACACAGCAGTCGATGATGAAGCCGTATCATCCGTTGTCGGCTTACCCGTCTCATCGCCGCAGCCGGAAAGAATCGCCGCCGCTAAAAGGAAAAATAACCAATTGTGTTTCATACAAATAGCCTCCTATAATATTTCTTTTTTTATATTATATCATAGAAGGAATATTGTCACAAGGTAAAATTTCAGCCAAAATGACGACGAAAAACTACCCTACAAAACAATTCGGTAATGATCCAACAGCGTACATAACTCCTTGCGGCTGTGAATATCGAGCAGCTTATATATTTTTTTCACGTGATATTTCACTGCGTCAACCGTGATATAGACAGCATCGGAAATCGTTTGATAGGATTCACCATTCACAAGCTGACGGTAAATTTCCAGCTGCTGTGATGAACAGGAAGAAAAAATCTGACTCAATGTTTGTATATGATGGATTTCCGGTGGAATATCAAGAGACAGAATCCCATGTTCAGCAGGATTGTACGGGTACAAGTATTCATTATTCATCATAACTGAATCTGTAAATGCTCCTGTTGAAGCACGCTCTATGACTGTCGCCTTCATAAAAACATCAATAGAACTGATACTGGTATTGGCAGTCGTCAAACCACAGATCTGCGCAGTCACTTCTGTCATACTTTTCTGATCATACGCGGCTGTGGAAATCGTTGGTGTCACATGGGAACTAAGCCAGAGATTTCCGTTGCCGATCAAATACAGATCCTCCGGTATCGAAAGACCGTTGGCAAAACAACGCTGCATAAAATATACAGCAATTCCGTCATTGGCACAAATCACACTGTCGTACTGTGCAGCTTTTCGCCAAAACTGCGCAAAGCAATCCTCGATAGAATCCGTTATACTGTAGATATCATCCCATTTGAAACAGTCGGCAAAATAATTTTCTTTGACCGCATCGGAGGTATCATGCTTCAGTGCACCAAAAAAAGCGGTATTCGTGCGGTTGTGCCGATGCAAAACCTCCAGACTGTTACGCAGCAGCGATTTCTGATCGAAAATAATATGACTGATATTCTCTCTGTAATTCCACAATTCTCCGTTGAGAAGTACAATCTGCAATTTTAATGGTTCAAGTTCGGTGACAACATGCTTTAACCATAGCAAATCAACACCGCTCACAATTACATATCCCTGACACTGTACAATATCGATTTCCTCAGGCTCATGAAATACAAATAAATCAAGACTGTGTTTTGCGGCATATTTCCGAAAATAATCGACAGTGCTTTTTCCCCACTCAAATGCCAAGTATTGGGTATGAATCAACAATGGAAGCGAAGACATGACCATTTCTCCTAATACAGATAAATTCACCATGATATCTTATGCAATTATTATAACATGATTTTTACCTTATGTCAATGTTACTGCTACTTGGGCAGTTCTACGATCAATCCCAGCTTTTTATTTTGAAATAAATCTTGTATCACTTCTTGACTTTTTGTAAAAATCTGATATACTTAATAATATAGAATGGGGAGATTTCCTGTACCAAAATATAAGATACAAAGGGGACAACCATGAAATCAGTACAGACAGTCGTATTTCTTGGCGACAGCATTACGCTTGGCTACGGACTTGAAAATCAGACAGAACGTTTTTCCTCCGTTTTCTGCCGTATGACAAATACTATTGAAATCAATTACGGTGCTACCGGTACTTTGATGGCGCGTGCCGGAATCAGTACAGCGGATGGCTCGTCATTTATTGACCGTTATCCGATGATGGAAGATGGAGATCTGGTTATTGTTTTCGGCGGAACGAATGATTATTTCTGGACAGACACACCAATATCAGGTGATATGTGCGAGGATGACCGTTATTTTGAAAACGCAGTACACCATCTTTGCTCTGGATTGAAAGAAAAGTATGCAGGAAAACCGATTGTTTTCATTCTGCCATACAAAATGCGCGGAATCGGCAATTATTTTGGCGGCGAGAACAGTCTTGCTCACAACGGTCATAATACTGACCAGAAAAACTATGTCGGTCACACGCTTATCGAATATGTGAATATGCAGAAAACAATCTGTCTGTCTTACGGTATCTATGTACTTGATCTCTACACGGAATTGGGTGCAGACATTGCGCACTGTGATTCCGATGAGCTGCGCTATACGCTCGACGGATGCCATCCGAACATAGAGGGACATCGTTATATTGCAAATCTGTTATATCAATTCTGTATTGACAACGGACTATTTGGAAATAAATCGTTGTGATAGATCGTTTTTGTATAATAATTCACATAAGAATAAGTTGATCTCGGATAACCCAATCTTACACTTCCCGTATATTTCGCGCAAGCGGGGTCATGTGCTATCACAGAACGCAATCGGCTCGGTTTGGGCTTCTTAAAGCCACTTACCGAGCCGATTTTTGCTTGTTGGGGAATCCCCAATCCCCTTTTCGATTCCATCGGAATGTACTGCGCAAAGCAATCAAAGCGAACGGTTTTACATGGTAGTAATACCATACGAAAAATTACCAAGACATACAGTCAGCATGGAAAAATGCTACGCTATTATGAATGGTATTTCAAGAATCATCCCCCTGAACATCCGCAAAATTCCGACCCCATTTGACCCCATTTTTGACCCCACTCACGATAACTCCAAACAATTTTTGACAACTTAACATATTACACGAGCGTTCAAAAAACCCTTATATTTCAGCACTTTTTGGCATTTGACGATTTCTGAAAATTCATAGATATTAAAATTCAAATCTCTCATTCTCCGCCAAAAAATACCGAGAACTATGTTCTCGGTATTTTTTTATCCAAGCCGCAGGTTTGGTATATCATCACGCTTTGCGTGTATATCATCACCGAAGGTGTATCTCATCTGCCGCAGGCTGCATCATATTTTCTCTGAATCACATCCGAAATCGGATGATTCAGAGCCGTTGTCACAGTCAAGAGATCCGGGATCATCGTGCTTATACCACGAACAGGTTCGGTTCGAGTCCGAAACGCCGCTGTGTCAACGGCTTCCTTTTTTCACACACAAGCGACGACTTTTTGCAGCCGCCGCTTTCTTTTATGTTCCATCAGATATCATCTATGTACAATCAGATCACACATACATCGTAAAGAACTTCGGATCCTCCGAGTCGCGATTTGCCGCCGATGCATAATCACACATGACATATTCGTGTGTTCCCTCCGCCGTCGTCAGCTTGACACGGCAGGCAACGAGCAGTCTGTCATGACGGATAACCGCGGCGGTACAGGATGCATGTTTGCCGTAGACGGTCACGCCGGAGAACATGTCCTCCTGTGAACAGCCATCGGCAGTCGGACCGAGCCGCTTGGAGCGCGCCAGCATGACAGGACCGCGGCGAATGACCGCCATCGGGTGAGACAGCATGACCGAGCGGTCACAAAGACCAAAGTTGGAATCGATCCAGCGCAGATGGTGATAATCGGTTCTCGGCAGATCGCAGAAATCACCGGTTCGCATGTAGTCACACTTGACCTCAACCACCTCGGGTGTCATGTCATAGGACATACGAAGTACGGTATCCGCCTTCGTCAGCGTCAGACAGAGATAGGAGCCGCCCTCTGCCGTCACCGTTTCCATCGTTTTCAGATCGGTACGGATCGTGACATTCTTGCTCCAGGTGGGCATACGCAGATACATACGGTCACCCGCCTTTGCCCCGCGGACAATAACGGTATGATTGCCGCGATTGACATATCCGGAGCTGATGCGGATGGAAACATCACCGATCGTCACGCGGGTCGGTGTGTAGAGGTTGATATAATAGCCGTCTTCGTTCTTTGTAATCGCCGCTTCCGCCGCATTGACAAATCCGCGCGCGGCATTGTTGACACAGCAATGCTGGTATTTTGTTTCGACCTGCGGTTCTGCCGTCCAATGACGACCTGCGGAACGGACAAAGAACGCGCCCGTCTTTCCGTCTTCATAGACACCTGCAAGAAACGCATTGAGATACGCGCGCTCAAAGGCATCCATATACTTAATCTCACCTGTCAGCAGGAACAGTTCATAGCAGATACGCATCCAATGGATGACATCACAGACTTCCGTCGCCGCGTCACAGTAAGAAGCACCGTCGGCAAAGCGCTCACAGTAGCCGACACTGCCGAGAATGTTGGATTCATACTTATAAAGAATTTCCCAGAATGCCTTGACTGCCTCAATATAACGCTCACAGCCGGTAACACGGTACAGCTCGATGATGCCGTCATAGCAGGACATCATCTCATACGCCTTGGAATACCAGCCGTTATCGTAATCATACCAGATGTACGGCGGGGTGTCGGAGAATGCATTGCGGATCAGGTTCGGCCACTCCCCATCTTCGCGGTCAAATTCCGCCGCGATGGACAGACAGAAATCCAGATACTCCTGCTTGCCCGTCAGACGGTACAGAACGAGCATCGGCTTCATGATCGAGCATGCCGCCATACCGTGCATCACACCGGCATCCTTGACACGAATCCCAAGTCCGGCAATCTGCGCGACAAGGAAGTCAGCCATGCGGACACAGCGGTTCAGAAGATATTCGTCATCGAGCAGCTGTGCACATTCGATCAGCGCCCACAGGGTATACTTCTGTCCCCAGACATTCCAGTTATAGAAGCACTCCCAGCCGACCTCGCGGATACCGTCAGCAGTATCACAGGGACAGATGTTGTCGCTGTCACGATAGGTCGACAGATAGCCGTCTTCACGCTGATACGCGATCAGATCGTAGGCAGAACAGCGGATGGCTTCCTTGAGCCCATCGTCTCCCTTCATGTGACAGACACGGCATGCAGAAAGAATCTGCTTGCCCCAGAACTCACCGCGCCACATCCCTGCGGCATATTCATCGTCATACTGGTCAGCAAAACAGTCCAGCGCCTCCGAATAAATTTCATCAATGGCAAACTTGCCCGAAATGCGTTCATGAACAAAGCGGTCAAAGCGTGCACCGATTTCCCCATCGATGTGAATATCGGAAAGCTGCGCCGCTGTATGCAGATTCGATACGGAATACGGAATTTTATATTGCATGATGATTCACCTCTTAATGCTTTTTTGTTATTATACCATGAAGCCAGTATCCTGTCAAACCTTTTTATAAAATTAAACTTGACATTTCCCGGTTTTCCATGTATACTGAATGTAAACAATCATGTATGAGGAGGACACAATCCATGATTACAACAAAATACCCGATCGGTTTCTGGAACTATACCAAAACCGGCGATCTCACCCCCGACGCTGTCAAAGACTGGGCAGAACTTGGCATGACGATGGCAAATTCCCCGGAATACTGGGAAGGCTGTGACAAAAATGCAATGCTTGCTCTGCTCGATGAATGTCAGAAATACGGCATCCGTGTCATTGTCTGCGACCACCGTGCGCGCTGGGGCGGTGCTTCCGCCGATCCCGAAGCGTATGAAGCACAGTTCCGTGCGGCTTATGAGGACTTCGGTCACCATCCCGCTGTCATCGGCTTCCATGTCGGGGATGAGCCGTGGAGCGAGGAAACCTTTGCCGACTGCATCATGGCACACAAGATTCAGCTCAAGGTCGCACCCGAACTGACTCCGCATCTGAACTTCCTTCCCTATTGGGACAATCAGGAAAAGGAACTTGTCAAACGGATTCCCGGCGGTGCGGAAAAGAACCTCGAACCTGCCTTCACCGTATGGGCAGAGGAAATGGTGCGTCAGTCCGATCTGCGAATTCTGTGCTATGACTGCTACTGTCAGATGAACCCGAATGGCGAGGGTGTTGATCAATACTTCAAGAATCTGCGCAAGTTCTCAGAAGCGGCAGATGCGACCGGCATCGTTCCGTGGACAACCTTGCTCTCCGTCGGACATTTCCGTTACCGCTGTCCGAGTGAGGACGATCTGCGCTGGCAGCTCAATACCGCTGTCGCATCCGGCATGAAGGGCATTCTGTGGTTCTTCGTTTACATGCGCAATCCCGTCAGCAACTACCGTCTTGCTCCGATCGACGAATTCGGCGAACGCACCGAGACCTATACCTGGATGTCCCGTGTCAACCGCCACTTCCAGCATCAGTTCGGCGATTTCTTCATGAACGCCAACCACATCGCAACCTACCATGTCGGTCACGCATGGGGCGGCTACGAAGCGTTTGAACCGGGCAAAACCGATCCCTCTGTTCTCGACATCACCTGCGATCAGGGACTGGATGCCGTTGCGGGCTTCTTTGAGCTGAACGGTGAGCGGTATCTGGCGCTCGTCAACAATTCCTGGACTGACAGCGGTCTGTTCAAGATCCATACGCCCAAGGACGGACGCCTTGACCGCATGAACTGGAACGGCACTTTTACCGCAGTCAAAGCGGCACACTGGGATGCGTTCTACACCGAAACCGAAGACGCCAATATCGGCGGTGACTGGCTCGCCCCCGGTCAGATGAAAGTCTACCGCATTTGATGTTCATTCTGATAGAATAACTTGACAAAATCCCCCGTATATGGTAAAATGGAACAAATTCCATGTGATATACGGGGGATTCTTTATGTCAGCAAATCGTTTTCTCGCGATCCTGCTTTCTATGGTGATGCTGTGCTCCGTCTTTGTCTCCTGTGGTGACAAGCCGCTGGCTGACATCCCGACACAAACGCTGCTTTCCGAGGTGCTTGCCCACTTCGGCGGCAATGAAAATGTATCAATTTATGATTCCGACGCCGCGGAAGGAGACGAGCATTATCTGGAACCCGGTCTTGCCGGACAGATCTTTCTCGGCGAATACGGCGCTTCACTGACCGAGGACGGTGTGATTGCGGAGTTCGCGCACGCCATTCCATCCGCATTATTTGCATTTGAAATTGACATTTTCAAAGCAGCAGATGCAGCGTCTGCCGACAAAATTGCGGCGATGCTCGAAACACGTTATGAAATCAAGGCAGCGCTCCGCACACAGATTGAGCACTATCTGGGCGAGGATCCGGGTGCGGGCAATGAGATAAAAGCACTGGAGCAGATGGAAATCTGGCAGATCGGCAATTATGTTCTCCTGCTTGCGACACACGATAATACCGGCGCAAAGAACGTCGTTCTGTCCCTGCTGGATGCCGGATTTGCGGTTGAAAGTGCATCCGTATCTCACATATCCGAACCCGACGCAGAAACGGAAGCACAAACCGTCCCGGAGCTGACCGATCCCGTCGCACAGGCGGCAGAGGACGGATTTTCGCTGACCGTCACCACCCACTCCGCACCGACCCGCGTGGTACTGGGCGGCAGATGTGCCGTCGGCGCGAAGATCCACATTGAGGGCGGCATCCGTGATTACGTCTTCGGCACAGACTACACCTCCTGGATGGTCGAGGTCGATATCAAAGAAACAGGCGAAAGCCTGCTGAAGATCCGTCAGGAGCTGGACGGCAAACTGTCCGTGCCGCTGACCGTTGAGGTCGGGAAGAACAATGCCGCCGATCTTTCTCACCACGGAGATTTTGTTCCGAGCATGGGAGACCATTTCCAGGGCTTTTTCCGTCAGCAGCTCGGCGACTGGATGGGAACCAATCTGTTAAGCGAAAAAGAAAAACAGGGTGTTGCCAAAGCCATCGAAGATAAAATGAAATTCTGTGCGTTTCAGGGCATTGAACTGATCTACATGGTCATTCCCAACCAATGTCTGCTGTATCCCGAAATCATGCTCGAAGACCGATTCCCGCGCTCCGATAAAGACGAAACCCTGCTCGATCAGTTCACCGAAATTGCAGAGGCTGCAGGCGCAACCGTGCTTGATGTGTATTCCGTCTTTGAGGAGCACAAATACGATGAATTCAAGCTCTTCCACAAAACAGACTCCCACTGGACGGAATACGGCGCATATTGGGGATATCACACGCTGATGACCGAGGTCGCAAAGAAATTCCCCGATGCCGCACCGCTTGCAATCGAAGGCAATATGCGCTTCTTTACCAAGGAAGTGGAATCGGGCGATATGATGACGTATTTCGGCGTTCCCAATCATCTGGTTCCCGAAACGGCAACCTTCATGGAATGGCTGATCGACTGTCCGAACCGCATTGACTTTTATAAACCGAACCGCTGCGAAAACGAAAACAGCGAAATTTCCAAATCCAGAGTTGTCAACAATCCCAATGCCGCCGGCAAAAATCTGCCTCGCGTCATGTTGATCCGCGACTCCTATTCCTTCGGTATCCATTCGTTTATCAATCAATCCTTCTCGACCGTCTATTGGAATTACACCTGGGATTATCAGTTCAAAAAGACCGATATCAAAAAGGCAGATGTCGATTATCTGGTTTACCTGATCTCGGAAAAAAACATGCGCAGTATTTTATATTGATTTGAAAAGGAGCTCCTTATGTCCGGAACACGTTTGATTTCCATCTTGCTCATGCTGGTACTGCTGTGCCCGATGATGCTGTCCTGCGGCGAAAAACCGCTTTCTGACATCCCGACCAAAACCCTGCTTACTGAGACGCTGGCTCTGTTTGATAATGATGCAAACGTCGATATCTACCACTCCGATGCGGGTGAGAACGACGATACCTACTTTGATCCCGGTCTTGCCGGACAGATCTTTCTCGGAGAATACGGCGCGGTCATAGCCGAGGACGGCGTCATCGCGGAATACGCACACGCCATTCCGTCCGCGCTGTTCGCATTTGAAATTGACATCTTCAAAGGAGCAGATAGCGCTGCCGCCGATCAGATCGAAGCGCTCCTCGGAACGCGAATGGAGATCAAATCATCACTCCGCTCCCAGATTGAGCACTATCTGAGCACCGATCCCGATTCTGCCAATGAGCTGAAGGCGCTTGACGATATGGAGGTCTGGCGCATCGGAAACTATGTCCTTCTGCTGGCAACCCACAATAACGCACAAGTCAAAAACACCGTCAGCACGCTGCTCGGTGCGTCCACCGATGCCGTTGTGACAGAAGCCCTGACGCAGTTGCCTGCAGTGCAGACCGAAACCGTGCCCGTCATTGAGCTGACCGATCCTGTCAAGCAGGCGGCAGAAGACGGCTTTACGATGACGGTCACCTCACACAGTGCTCCTGACCGCGTCGTTCTCGGCGGTACCTGCGCTGTCGGTGCGAAAATCCACGTCGAGGGCGGTATCAAGGATTACGTCTTCGGTACCGATTATAACTCCTGGCTGGTCGAGGTAGAGATCAAAGATAAGGGCGAAAGCCTGCTCAAAATCCGACAGGAACTGGACGGCACAATGTCCGTTCCGCTGACGGTAGAGGTTCCCTATGACAGAAGCGTCGACTTCTCCGACCACGGTATTTATGCCGCGCTGATGGGTGACAATTTCCAGGGACATTTCGTTCAGCAGCTCGATGACTGGATGGGTACGAACCTGCTGGGTGAGGATCAGCAGAAAAAGATGGCACGCGCCATTCAGGATAAGGTAAAGTTCTGCGCAAATTTTGATACAAAGCTCATTTACATGATTGTACCGAATCAGTGTCTGATCTATCCCGAAACGATGCCTGACCGCTATGAACGCTCCACCGCCGACTACACGCTGCTCGATCAGTTCACTGCCGCGGCAAAGGAAGCCGGTGCGATTGTACTGGATCTGTATCCTGTCATGGAAGCGCACAAAAACGACGAGTTCAAAATCTACCACAAAACCGACTCGCACTGGACAGATTACGGCGCATACTGGGGCTGTCATACGCTGATTTCGGAAATCGCAAAAGACTACCCCGATGCCGCACCGATGATCATCGGAGAAGACGTCAGCTTCTATACAAAATCGGTGGAAGCGGGTGACATGATGACGCATTTCGAGATCGACAACGCACTGATTTCCGAAACTGCAACCTTCGC
>JAFYTT010000211.1 GCA_017558715.1 Clostridia bacterium
GATGCGGTAGAACGTCGCACAGGCACCGCAGAAGCCGTTTCTGCAGCCGCATCCGCGCACCAGCTGATATCCGGCATATTCCATTGCCGTCATAATGGTCAGCTCAGCCGGAACCTCATATTTCTTTCCGAAAAGGAAAATATTGACTGTTTTTTCCATAATTACCTCGTTAATATTCGCTCGGCAGTTCTTCCAGCTCATCACAGCGGAAGACAGGACCGTCCTTGCATACATATTTCGATCCGACATTGCACCGTCCGCACTTGCCGACACCGCACTTCATACGCAGTTCCAGGGTCGTATAAATCTGCGTTTTGTCAAATCCGAGTGCGCACAGACCCTCGAGTGTAAACTTGATCATGATCGGAGGTCCGCAGAGGACTGCCGTTTTGTTCGTATCGAAGCCAAGCTCTTTGACATAGTTTGGTACAAAGCCGACATGCCCGTCCCAGCCCTCCTGCTCACGGTCAATGGTCAGGTGAACATGGACATCGGTATCGGTTGCCCACTCATTAATAATCTCCTCGTAATCAAGCAGATCATCTTTGGAGCGGGAACCGTAGACGATATCGATCTTGCCGTACTTGTCGCGGTTATCGCGGCAGTAGTTGATGACGGAGCGCAGAGGAGCCAGTCCGACACCGCCGGCGACGAACAGCAGATCACGTCCCGCAAACACATCGTCCACGGGAAAAGGCTTACCGTAAGGACCGCGGACGGTGATCATCTGACCGACCTCGGCGGCGTGCAACCATTCGGTGACGCATCCGCACTTCTTGATCGAGAATTCCATATATTCCGTGTTGGTCGGAGACGAGGTAATGGAGAACATTGCCTCGCCGATGCCGGGAATCGACAGCATGGCACACTGACCGGGTCTGTGGTCAAACGGCTTCTTTCCGTCGGGTGTGAGCACACGGAACGTCTTGATGTCGGGCGTATCAATGCGCACATCGGTGATGACACCGAGCACGGGAATCAGTGTTTCATTCATCATTTCGATTCACCCCCAACGGTCTTCATAACTTTCACAATATTCATCGAAATCGGGCATTTTGCAAGACAGCGTCCGCAGCCGACACAGGAGAACACGCCGTCGTTGTTCTCGGGAAAGTACACGAGCTTATGCATAAATCTCTGGCGGAAGCGTTCCTTCTGTGTATTGCGGTTGTTGCCGTGTGCCATGCGCGTAAACTGGGAATACATGCAGGAGTCCCAGCAGCGATAGCGGACAACGCCGCCGTCGGTTGTATTGATATCGCGGATATCGTAGCACTGACAGGTCGGGCAGACGAACGTACACGTACCGCAGCCAAGACAGCTCTCGGAGAGCTTCTCCCATGCGGGATCGTCGAACAGCGCCATCGTCTTGCCGCCGCCGAACGCATCGGTGTTCAGATCGGACAAGGGCAGTTTTTGGAGAATCTTCTGAACGGTAATCTTCTGCGCATCGACTGCGGCAGTATCAGATTCTTCTGTCAGATCCGCGAGCTTTGCCATGAATGCTTCACCCTTTTCGGTGATCGCTTCAAAATAGACAGCATCCTCGGTCTTCCAAGCGGAAATATCGCCGCCGGGTGCAGTCGGATCGATGCCGAACGCCGTACAGAAGCAGTTTTCATCGGGTCTGCCGCAGGCAAGCGTGATAATCACACCGTGCTCGCGGCGGTTGGCATAGTAGCTGTCGCGCGGTTCGGTCAGGAACACGCGGTCGAGGATATCCATTGCCTTTGCGTCGCACGCGCGCACACCGAAGACAGCGAAATCTTCGGTATCGCGGCGGATGTCCTTGATTTCAATCGACTTGCCGGAAACCTTGAACGCGGCAAGGTCTTCGGACTGCGGGAAAAACAGCTCCTTGGGACTCTTTTCGGTGCGCAGAACATCTGCATATTCCGTATTTTCTGTCCACTGCACAAACGAAGCACCGCCGTTTTTGTTTGCGGTCGGCAGGTACAGGGGCATCTGCGCGGCGATCGCGGAGAAGAGTGCGGGCAGATTTGCAAGAGTACACTTACGCATTATGTATTCCCTCCCTTCGTTCTGTCGGAGGGTTCCATATCGTCAAAGGTGAAGTTGACAAGCGGACCGCGCTGATCTGCTTCCTCACCCGCCTGATAATCACCCCAGAAGGTGTTGATATCGGAGATGACCTTGCGGTTGAGCAGGTGCAGCGGGATATTCTGCGGGCAGACACGGGAGCATTCGCCGCAGTCGGTACAGCGTCCTGC
>JAFYTT010000212.1 GCA_017558715.1 Clostridia bacterium
CGTCCCCGACTGTCCCTATGTTATCTGTAAACCGGGACAGTCGAGGACGCCTGTCCCTACATATCGGTTGAGAGATCAGCGTTCTTTCGTATTATTTCTCAAACCCCTTCAAAAATCCCGCAATCATCTCCGCGAACAGTGCGGACTTGGCGACGTATTCGCAGTGACGGTTGTGCGGCATGAACGTCTGACCGATCTTGTTCTGCGGGTAACCGTAATACTTGAGCAGGCAAATCATCAGTTCCGTCTGCTCGGGACGTGCGGTCATGTCGCGTTCCGACCAGACAAAGTGGATGCGCGGCAGGGTATCGGGGTCTTCAAAGCGGTGGTCGACAAAGTAGATCGGTGCGGCTTCGTCAACGCGGATGGCGAGCGGATCAATGCCGCGTTCCTTATCCAGGATGTTGAAATGGGTCGTCGGCTGACCTGCGTCAAAGTACCAGCCGTCGATATCGCGCGGGGAAATGCCGTAAGCACCGAGGTATTTCGGGTCAAAGAACAGCATCATGGAAAGGTATCCGCCCGCAGAGGAGCCGCCGACGGTGATGCGCTTGAAGTTGACGACCTTGCGTCCCTCGGTCATGATGTGGGCGATTGCCTTTGCGCAGTCCTCGATGAATTCGGGGAACTTCGCGTTCGGGTACATGCGGTAGTTCAGCGACGCACACGCAATGCCGCGCTCTGCAAGATAGTTGAATACAGGGCGTTCACCCCACTTGTCTCCGTTTTCAATGCCGCCGCCGTGGATGTAGACGAACAGATCGTCACAGTCGTCGCCCGGTTTGCCGGGGAGAATCAGATCGTAAAGACCGGCTTTTCCGATGTCGGGGTTGTAGGTGATGTTGTCAAGAATGGTCATGACGTTGTCCTTTCGTATATGAAATGAGAAATCAGAAATCAGAAATGGGTGACTTGGGCGTGTCCCACGGAATGTGTTACCACCCAAAAATATGCGGTTTCTTATTCTGCGTCTTCTTGCCTGCCTGTTCGGCGAAATATTTGCGCAGAGCACCGAAGTCGTCGAAGTTCTTGGTATCGTCGGGAACCTTGGTCTTGGGGCGGCAGACGTAGAACACGGACGTATCGTGCGGGATGGTCGCTTCGATGGAGGTATAGACTTCGCCGCCGACGTAGCCGAAGCGTTCGTTGAACTGCTTGATCTTGCCTGTATGCGGGTTCCATTCCTCGACTTCCTGAGAGCCTGTGATGACGATATGTCCGGCATAATCCTTGACGGTCGTGTTGGAAACGTAGTAGACCTCGCAGTCGTCGTAATGCTTGTGGATGTAGTTGAACACGCCGCCCGAGCCGATGCCGGAGGTGGCACCGTAATTGCGGAACGCGATCAGATTCAGCGCAAGAATACCGGAGTTGGGGATACGGGGCAGATGCTCAAAGACGATATCGACGGGCGTATCGAACTTCCAGAGCACCTGATTGATGCGGTGCGCCTCGACGTATTCCGTACCGTCAAGGTCGGTCATCGACGAGCGCAGGAAGACCGCCATACCGCCGTTCTCGCCGCGCTTGATGCGGTAGTCGGAGCCGTAATCGAGCACGCTGTCACGGACACCGAACAGGTACTCGACGATTTCGGCAGCTTCCTTTTTCAGGTCGGGATCGTCCTCTGTGATCTTGAACGGGACGGCGGAGGTTGCGAGAATCTTACCGCCGCAGTCAAAGAAATCACGCACCAGCCGCAGGGTGGAAATGCTCGTCATTGTCATGGCAGGGAGAATCAGAATGCGGAATTTTTCGGGATGGAGTGCGTTGTCAAGATGGAGAATGCCATCCTCACAGCGTCCTTTTTTTGCAAGAACCTCGGGATGGAGCACGGTCACGTCGCGTCCGCAGTAATTGAGCACGGAGTTGATATTGCTGATATAATCGGCAAACGCCAGAACCGGCGGAAATTCAAAGCGGCGCTCGGTCTGCTCATAAAAGAAGACCTTGGAGTGCAGGGATTCGATCGGGTAGAGCATCGCAATATCCGCAACGTGCGTACCGCCCTGCAGCATTGCCTGACAGCGTGCGATGAAGTCGGTATATTTCGGATAAATATCGCGCATATCGGGATTGCGCAGGGAAATATCGTGGTTATAGGTGGTGTCGCCCGACCACTGCATGACGCTGGGCATCAGGACATTGGCACCGCGCACGAAGCTGTTCATCGCTTCCTTGTAGAGAATGGTCGGGTCAAGCTCCGAATAGCGGTTGTAAAGCTCGCAGGCGACGTATTCCTTTTCAAAGTTATACGCGGCGGAGGCGGTGAGCTTGATGCCGTTGAGACCGTACATATAGGAGTGATGCATATCGGTGCCGGGGATGGCGGCGTACTTGTGCACCTCCATCGCGTCGCCCGTCAGATTGGAGCAGGCGGCGGTCTTGGACTCGGAGATGCTGCCGGCACACATCAGCCCGAATTTCGAGGTGAAATCGGAGACGGCACGGAAGAAGCCGTCGGCGAACATCTTGGCTCGGCAGCGCATCAAAAGTGTCGTGTAATACTCGGTCTTCTCGCCGACATCATAGTAGAGTGCCGGATAGATCGGTGCGGGGTCAAAGCCGAACTCGCGCTCAAAATACGCATTGAAATCGGGCGTCCACATGCGGCGGTTCTGCGCGATGTACTGGATATCGTCGTAGACGGTCATATGGACAACGGAGCCGAGATAGGAGAGGAAGCGATCGGTAAACGACTTGTAGCTCATCTCGACAAAGCGCATCGATGCGTCATAGTTGAGGAAGTTGACAAACTTGGATTCGGTGTTCTCCCGGCAGATGAACTGCAGAATGTTCCAGTTGCCGTCGGGCGTATCCCAGACGAGCATATCGCCCATGACCTCACCGCGCAGGTCGATGATTTCACCTGTGTCCAGCTCATACGCGACCAGCGACATTGTCACGCCGCTTGCGTCCAGCGTTCTGCGGGTGACCTCACCCTCGGTACATTCGTATTCGCGCATGACAAGGATATGGGAGCGTGCCTCGGGGTATTGTTCGAGGACCTTGCCGCCGTATTTGCCGGAGGGATTGTCGACATCGTCGTAGTAAACGACCTGCATGTCAAGACTACGCGCGCGTTCCAGCAGTTTTTCGTAGGCGCGCCAGTAATCCTCGGTGCCGGGCTCGGGTGTGGTCGGCGTTGCGGTCTTGCGCGGATCGGCGACGGGAACGGGTGCGATACCGCCGTAGCCTGCGCGTTTCAGGTCGAAGAGGACATCGATGAGACGGCTTTCGTCGGAGAAGTCCCCGTCGATACGCACAAACGGGATCGGACGGTAGTGGTTCGGCGGCTGTAAAAAGTCTTTATGCAGTTCCTGATAGCTTCTTGGTTTGATCATATCGGTAACCTTTCGTGAGGGGGTGGGAATGGGAAATTAGAAATTAGAAGTTGAATTGGCGGCATGGTTGGAGTACGAGTCGTTCGCGGTGAGGGCAAAAGCTGTCAACGGAAAGATATTATGGCGGTTATGGTTGACAGATAAGGTGATGGTTCGCACGAAGCGTGACGGATGAGGGTCGTGATTCTGAAAGATATGTATCTACTCATATTATATCATGTTTTTCTCAATTTGCAATCTTTTTTTGCAAAAAAACTTGACGCGGACGAAATTTCACCGTATAATATTGGTAACGAAAACAATTCTTGCCTGAGAGGAGAGACGAATATGAATTTTCACAACAAGGATGGCATGACCGCGTATTTACAGTCGCTGGTTGACGAGGAGCTGACACCGTGTATTTCCGTGGCGGCATCGTACAAAGGTGAGACGGTTTATGCCGGCACTGCCGCACGGAAGAACGACCCGTTATATGAGGGCTACAATGCACAGATCCGCCACAACATCGGCTCGGTTTCCAAGATCATCACGGGTGCGCTGTTTGCAAAGGCGCTGGAGACGGGAAAGCTGACCGTATGGGATCGCGTCAAGAAGTTTCTGCCCGAGTATCCGTATGAGGACAACGACATCATGCAGCTGCTCTGCCACTCAACCGGATATTCTTCGTTCATCGAGAACATTCCGCGTCCGCACTTTGAGTTGACGACCGATGAATACGTCGCGCTGATCTGCAAAAATGCCGTGCGCGAATATGCACCGGGTACGGAGAGCCGCTATTTCTCGCTCGGCTATACGCTTGTCATGGCGATCATCGAGCGCGTCACGGGTATGGATTACGAATCGTTTGCGCGCAAGGTGCTGTTTGACCCGATCGGGATGAACGACTCGACGTTTGATATGCACAAGGTATCGCCCGCAAACACAATTCTGCCGTACAACCGCGACACCGACACCTATGAAACCGACTGGTGCCGCCGTCCGAC
The DNA here is from genome assembly GCA_017558715.1 of Clostridia bacterium. GTDB lineage: Bacteria > Bacillota > Clostridia > Oscillospirales > CAG-272 > RGIG3925. The sequence continues at coordinate 4,328 of JAFYTT010000212.1, forward strand.
GGGTGACTCCGGTCTTTACACGACCGCAGCTGACCTGCTCAAGTTCGGCAATCTTCTCAACGATGCGTATCACGGACGCGAAAATCCGGTCTTCACCCAGTGGCAGGCGCATTATCTGTTCGGCGAATGTACCGAGGGCAAGTTCATCCGCACACCCGCGATGTGGATGAAGGGCAACCACGACCGCTACGGCTTCTTCGGCGATTTCTGCTCACCCGAGGCTTGCGGTCATACGGGTTATTCCGGCTGTATGCTGATGGTTGACCCCACCTATGAAATTTCGATTGCGATTCTCACCAATTCCTGTCATCTGCACATGAACTGGAACAATTATCGGATCATTTCCAATCGGATTATGGGTGAGATCAGAAACTGAGAATGGGAATGAGAAATTAGAAATTAGAAATTGTTTCATAAATACGCGTAGGGCGGGGGCTTGCTCCCGCCGTACATCAGAATTTGATCCTGTTTTTGAGAGAAAAACCACATGGAATATCAAAGGGCAAACGGATATATTCAAATCCGATTTGGTATTCTGTGTTCGTCTATCAAAAACATCATCAAAGATTCATGTACGGCGGGAGACAAGCCCGCGCCCTACGCGTTTATTGACCAGACATGAAAATTGCGTAAATGACAATACATGGGGACAGTCGGGGACGCCTGTCCCTACAGCTGTTTGGGGATGTTCATTTCAATTTTTTTCGGCAAAATACAGCTCTGCTCTGGATGCGATGATTGCGACGGTTTCCTCCAGCGTTTTTGCTTGCGCAAAATAGGCGGAAGCTTCCTCATAAACGATGGCGGTTATAACGGGATAAGCATCGGCGCGGACGGTGATGGCGGAAAGGAGATCGAAGATTGTCTTGCGGTCGTCATCGTCAAAAGAAATGACAGTCGGTGCGGGTTGGGTTTCGGTGTGCGTATGCGCGTATGCTCCGTAGTAGGCAAGTTCGCCGCGGTCTTCGTCAAAGTGAATACAGAAAACATCGTCGGCACTGTCAAACAGGCGGTCAAGGGATGCTTTTGCGGAACAGAAATCCGATGCGCGGCTTCCCTGATTGTCAAAGCTGTGGTTTTCAAGGACATAGCGGACAAATGCCCATGCACCGCGTGAGGCAAGCTCATGCTCTGCGGCGGCTTTTGTGATGGCGAATCCACTGCGCATACTGATTGCCGAACCGTTGCCGTCAGCGGACGGGAAACCGACATAGACAGGTGCAGTGCCGCCGCCGATTTCGTATTTTGTGTCAAGGTAATGATAGGGATTGCCGAGATAGGATTTGAGTGTGGTGAGCAGACTGCCGTTTTTCAGCATGGCGGTTCTGTCATCTGCGGAAAGCGTTGTGTTCGCGGTCGGATACTCCCGGCAGAAGGAGAGCAGGGCGGAGAGGGACGCGCGGTCGGTTTTGCCGTCTGCAAACAATCCCGTGACAGTCGGCGGCAGCAGCGTTTTGAGCAGTGCCATGCCATCCTCGCCGCGGACATAGAACAGCATCCCATCGTCGTCCATCGAATCCATGACGGCTTTAGCATCGGCAAACGTCCAATCATCGGGGATGACGGCGGCAGATGCGGCGGTCACCTCTACCGTGGAGACGGAAAACGTATCGACAAGATAGGGAAGTGTGCCGTCCGGGGCTTCAAACGGTGTCAGCACGCAAGGGAACAGCGCGTCACGTCCGAAGGTCGGATCGGCATCAAGATAGGAATACAGATCGGCAAAGATGCCGAGATGCACATAATCGTCAAGCACAAAGAAACCGTTTCCGAGGACGATATCGGGAATATTGCCCGTGATCAGATCGGATTCAAAGGCCGCGCGGGGCTTCTCCGCATCATCCGTGCCGTAATGGTCATAGGAGCGGAAGACCACGCGGAATTCGTCCTGGGATGCATTGAACGCAAGCGCATCCTCGGCAAGTCCTCCCGCACCGCAGGAGGCAACAACGATTTCAAAGACGGGCGTCAACTCCTCTTCGGGGACACGCGTGAGCATCGCGTAATACGGCTCGGATTCCATCGGATTGTGCTTGAAATCGGAGGAGTAGAGAAGCGCTTCGTCCTCCGACAAGAAGATCAGATCGGTCGGGATCATCGCATCGATGCCGGAATTGAGGAGGTTGATGAGCTCCGTCGGCAGCACGGTTTGGGGATCGGTGCCCGCAGGCAGAAACTCACAGCCCCATATGGCAGCGCCGGAATTCCAGCAAAGGTCATAGTCGGGATGGTCATAAAGGTCGGCGTTCATCAGATTGACCGTCTCGGGGAGCAGAAACGGTGCACCCGGTTTTTTTGCGTCATTGTCAAACGGGCGCACGGAAATCTGTGACATGTCGGTCATCAGATCGTACAGACAGAGATAGCCTGTGCCGTCGCGCGATACGCCAAGTCCGAGGATCGGATAGGAGAGGGAAAGATCATAAAGGAACGTCCCGTCGGGAGCATACGCCGCGGCGCGTGTTTCGGAGCAGAAGTAGATTGTGTCCTGCGCGGGCGCGTAGATGATATCGTGAATCTGATCGAGATCGCCAAAGTGCGGGATATCGGTTATGGCGACTGTGCGGTTATCCGCGTCCGTGATGACGAGCATATGCGTCTTGCCGATGTCGTAGACCGACGCAAAGCCGCCGTTTGGCAATGCGGTAAAGCAGGACTGCATGGCAAATGTATACGGTTCCGCCGATGAAAATCCGCCGTCGGGATAGGGCAGAGCGGTTATGGTACCGCCTGTGCAGGTCATCAGCCGTTTTTCAGAGGACATGGGTGTGGGTACGGCGGTGAAATAAATCTGTCCGTTTTCTCCGCGGCTGAAGCTGTGATGATTCTGCACCACACAGCCTGCGGGCAGAGGGATACGTTCTCCGAGTTCCCATACACCCGACAGAATCTGTGGTGAGCGTTCGGCAGGAAGCTCGGTGTTCTCGGATCTGCAGGCGGGAATGAACAGAAGCAAAAAGAAAAACAGGGCAAAACAAATGACGGATGATCGGTTCATAAAGCGTACCTCCAAATAAATGATACTGTTCCTTTATATAGACGATGAAAATCCGATTTTGTTCCCTGTTTTTGCAAAAAAAGTTAAAATTATTTCAAAAACTCAAAAATACTTCCGAATGGTCTTGTTTGCCATCAGAATCCGCACGAGAAGATTCGCGCCGATGATGCCGCAGACCGCCTGCAGGGTGTTGCCGGGCAGACTTGCCGCCGCGCCCATACCGAGACGCAGAAAGACCGATTCATAGAGGAAATAGCCGCCGACCATGATCGCTTCACCTGCGATGGCGGAGAGCAGACGGGCGGGTGTATCCTTTTTGCAGAGCTTGAGGAGAACGGGGAAGAGAAGAGATGCGGCAAGCGCGATGCAGCCCTTGATGACGAAGGTTGCAGGTGCGTATGCGACATAGCCCATAATCACATCAGCAAGTGCAGAACCGACTGCCGCCGCCGATGCACCGAAGATGGGGCCGAGCAGCCATGCACCGCAGAGCACAAAGATATCGCCGAGGTTGAAATAGCCGATCGGCAGGGGAACGGCGACAAACGTGCCGGCACAGACAAGTGCTGCAAAGAGTGCGGTCAGACAAAGCTGTCTTGTCGCGGTGTTGTTGGATATGGTTTGGACGGAGGTCATAAAATTACCTGCTTTCTTTGTTGGAATTAATGTGAAATAATGGAAATTTCACATAATATTATAGCACATATCTGCGTGTTTGTAAAGATATTTTTTGCGAAAAATCCGATTTCGATTGATTTTTTTGAGTAGGTGTGATATACTATATGAATTAGAAATGAGAAATTAGAAATGAGAAAATAGAAATGAGAAATGGTTAAGATCAAGGTAGCGTGTGTACTCGTCCCAATCCTTCCCCGGTGAGAGATTTGCCGCCTGTCTCAAACAATCTCCAATTTCTCATTTCTCATTTCTAATTTCTCATTCCACATCTGATTTCTCATTACAAAACTTCCCTCGAAAGGATTTATCCTATGCTGTTAAAATCCCTCATCGGCGACCGTAATTTTTACCGTCATGTACTGGCGGTATCGCTGCCGATTATGATTCAGAACTTTATTACCAACTTTGTTTCGCTCTTGGACAACATTATGGTCGGGCGGGTCGGTACGACGGCGATGACGGGCGTTGCGATCTCCAACCAGCTGATTTTTGTCTTCAATCTGTGCATTTTCGGGTGCGTATCCGCATCGGGTATTTTCACGGCGCAGTTTTACGGGCGCGGTGACCAGCGAGGCGTTGCCGACACGATGCGCTTCAAGCTCTATTCGGGACTGCTTCTGTGTGCCGTCGGTATCGGCGTGTTTGCGCTGTTCGGCGAGGGGCTGATTTCGCTTTACTTACAGGGTGAGGGCGCGGTCGAGGACGCACAGGCATCGCTTGCCGCGGGTCTTGAATATCTTCGCATCATGCTGTGGGGACTGGCACCGTTTGTGCTGGTGCAGTGCTATGCCGGTACGCTGCGTGAGTGCGGACAGACATTTGTGCCGATGGTCGCGGGGATCACGGCGGTCATTGTCAACCTGTCGCTCAACTACATTCTGATCTTCGGTAAATTCGGTGCTCCGGCTCTCGGCGCATCGGGTGCCGCACTGGCTACGGTCATTTCTCGATATGTGGAGCTTCTGATTGTGGTGATCTGGACGCACAGACATCATGATGAGAATCCGTTTGCCCGCATGACGTATCAGAGTGCCGGGGTTCCGCGCGCGCTGGTCGGTAAAATCATGATCAAGGGCATGCCGCTGATGGTCAACGAGCTGTTCTGGTCGCTCGGTGTTGCGGCGCTGTCGCAGTGCTACTCGTGGAGAGGGCTTTCCGTTGTCGCGGCGATCAACATCTCTTCGACGATCACGAATCTGTTCAATGTCATTCATCTGGCGCTCGGCTCGTCTGTTTCGATCATCGTCGGACAGCTGCTCGGTGCGGGTGACATGGAAGAAGCTGTTGACCGCGATACGAAGCTGATTGCGTTTTCGACGGGCGTGTGTCTTATCATCGGCGCGGTCATGTTTGCGGCGGCACCGCTGTTTCCCGCCATCTACAACACCGAACAGGCGGTGCGCGATCTGGCGACGGCATTTATCCGCATTATGGCAGTCTACATGCCCTTCGGCGCGTTTCTGCATGCATCGTATTTCACGCTCCGTTCCGGCGGCAAAACGATCATTACGTTCCTCTTTGACAGCGTGTTCATCTGCTGTGTCTCCCTGCCGTCGGCATATATCATGGCGCACTATACCGCCGTGCCGATCATTCCGCTCTACGCCGCCGTACAGGCAATTGACATCATCAAATGCGTGATTGGGTTTATTCTGGTAAAGCGGCGCGTTTGGGTGCAGAATATTATTGAAAATGAGAATTGAAGATGACGGATACGATGGCGGAATCCCGCGTCCAAGCCTTCCCTGGTGAGGGAAGGTGTCAAATTCCCCACGGGAATTTGACGGATGAGTCGTTGCTTTGTTGCTTTCTTGATTAGAAAAAACCTATAGAATTTGAACAAAATTTTCTCGTTGCTGAACGCTGTACAGTATTGCTGCTGTGCTGACGACTCATCCGTCTTTCGATAAAAATGCAGGGGCATTTTCATCGAAATCCACCTTCCCTCACCAGGGAAGGCAAAAGATGCCTGCGGCATCTTCGAACGAGTGCACCCTTCCATGACAACTTCAACCGCAAACGATATCCATTTATAAATGAAAAATAATCTGAAAGGAACATTACATGCTTCAGGATTTACACTCCCACACCTATTACTCCTTCTGCGGTGCTGACAAGCCCGAGGACGTTGTTGAAGCCGCAATCGGCGCGGGGCTTTCGATGCTCGGCATCTGTGACCACCAGTACGGTATCATGTACGGCTCGATTCCGTTTTTCAGTCTGCCGGTTGATATGGCGGTACAGCCCGACTTTGACCGACCGCTGCGCCGCTATTTCGACCATATCAACCTGCTGCGCGAAAAATATGCCGACCGCATCACCGTTCTGCGCGGCGTGGAGCTTTGCACGCTGACGGGTCACGGCAGACACGCACTGCCCGAGGGCGTTGATGTGTCGTACTTTGACTATGCCTTGATGGAAACGCTCGATTCGCCCGATTCCTCCTGCGCGCACGGCGATCTCTTTGCGTTTGCCGAGCGGTGCGGCTGTAAGCTCGGTGTGGCGCATACCGATCTGTTCCGCTTCATCAAGTCCCGCGGGGAAGATGCGTACTCCTATTTTGTGAAAATGCGCGAGCGCGGCATCTTCTGGGAAATGAACATCAGCCACGATTCTATCCACAAATACCGCGAGCATCCGTACATGCTGGAATTTTTCCAAAACGAAGAACAGCAGGACATTGTCCGCCGTGCGGGTGTTGAGATCTCCATCGGATTTGACGGTCACCGCGTTGCCGAGTATCCCGGCGAGAGAGTGCGCGATTATTGCCGTCGGGCAGAGGAAATGGGTCTGCGGTTTGCGTTTGGGGAATGAGATAATTTGTTTCCTTATTTGTAGGGGCAACGCTGTCAACTTAAGCGCAGGTGCTCCAAATTACACTGTATGGATGACCATTGGTCGTCCGTGCGACACATTGGTCGTCCGTGCGACACACTGGTCGTCCGTGCGACACATTGAAGTTATGTGCGCCACCCATCAACATCATACTCATTTTAATCAATTTCTCATTTCTGATTTCTGATTTCTTCTTGACAAAACCTGTGAAATCGTGTATAATATTCACATTATATCCATAGAAAAATGACGTTTAATTAAAGGAGAAAACACCATGAAAATGAACAAGCGTACTCTCGCGGCGTGGCTCTGTACACTGCTGATTGTACCGTCTGTCGTATCCTGCGGCGATACATCGACGACGGTCGGCGAAGAAACCGCTGCTGTAACTGGCGGCGAAACGGAGGTCATCACCGAAGCTGTCACCGAAGCACCGACGTTGGAACGTGCCATTGCAAAGATGGAAGGCACTGATTTCGGCGGATACAACTTCCGTGTTATGGACAGAAGTGATGAAGCAGACCCCAACTGGGTCACCATCGACGTCTGGTCTGAGGGCGAAACCGGCGATACCATCAATGATGCTGTCTACCAGAGAAACCGTGCA
>JAFYTT010000213.1 GCA_017558715.1 Clostridia bacterium
CAAATGCGAAGGTCAGCTCACCGCCCGGCTCTGTACATTCGAGATACCGCGGGTACTTACCGCACAGGGAGTGTTCAGAGCGGTGCCATTTGTCGTCATGATCGGCGGTCATAGAAGCATCGTCCATGTGTGCGCCGATGTGAGAGCGTTCACCAAACAGAAGCGGCGGGTTTTTGTGCGGGATCAGCGCGTCGGTCTTGTCCGCTTTTGCAAGCCAAGTGTTCAGATGTGAGAAGATGGTATCGGAATAGATCTGATAGCCTGCGTCATTGGGATGCACGGCATCGGTCGTATACGTCATCCATGCGGGTGTTTCGCCTTCATGGAGCTTGCGCGCGATATGCGTGAACAGCACCTCGCCGACATCGACCTGCGGCAGACCGTAGTAGTATGCCATCGCGGTGTGCGCCGCTTTGGCCGACTGCATATCACCGTGCGCCATGATGTCTGCCGTATTCCATGTCATCGTATAGACAAAGACGATGTCGCAGAACGGATTTTGTGCGCGGATCTTGCGGATGATCGCTTCCGTGTTGTTGGCAAGCGTCATGAAGTCACCGTTCATGTCGTTGACACAGTATTCAAAGAAAACGAGATCGGGGTGATGGGAGCAGACATCGCGGTCACAGCGGTAAACGCCGAGCATGGTTCCCGTACCGCCGATGGCAGCGGAGACGTGGTTGATCTCGCAGTCGGGATAATTGTTCTTGAAATAAGCGGTCGTTTTTGCCGCCCAGCAATTGTCGTAGACCGATGCTCCCGAGCCTTCCGTGATCGAGCCGCCGAAGTAGACAACGGTCAGTCCCAGGTTGTTTTCAAGACGGTAACGTGTATTTTCAAGCATGATGTGTGGTTCCTTTCTGTGGGATAACGTTTGATGGTTGATGGCGGTGACGGTTGGAGGATAAGCAGATGGGCGATCGCACCGCCTGCATATCTTCCGCCCGAAGCTAAAGTCGTTATGCCTCCTGATCCTCAACCAATCGGCTTTTGGATAGCTTTACGTTCTTATAGTAAATATACGTCAGCGCGGAGCAGAGAAACCAGCCTGCGGGATACCCCATGGCGATGGGAAGAACGGTGTTGGAGATGAAGTTTGCGACGACAAACAGGTACAGCTGACGGAATCCGACAAAGGATACCAGCATGATGACCATCGGCGCACGGCTGTTGCCTGCACCGCGCAGGGCTCCCGAATAGACCTGATTGACGCAGCAGAGGACATAAAACGGTGTGATCCAATGTAAGAACAGCGTACCGTATTCGATGACCTCGGGTTTGTCGTTGAAGAACGCGACGAGGCTGCCGGAGAAAATGAGGACGGGAATCATGACGAGGATCGTGGAGATCACCGACAACGCAAAGGAGATGGCAATGCCTTTCTTTGCGCGCTCGACCTGATTCTGACCGAGGTTCTGTCCGACGAAGGTCGTCGATGCAAGGGCAAGCGACTGCATCGGCAGAAATAAGAGCTGATCAATTTTGCCGTAAGCCGTCCAGCCGGACATACAGTCCGCACCGAAGAAGTTGATATAGGACTGTACAAATACATTGGAAAACGACGTGATTGCCATCTGGATTGCGGCGGGAATACCGACACGGATGATCTTTTTCATCATGTCCCAATGGATTTTCAGCTTTTTCCACGACAGATGGATGCACGAATCGGAGCGCATCAGCGTGATCATAACGAGCACCGCAGAGGTACACTGCGCAAGCACGGTCGCCAGCGCAACGCCCTCAACACCCATGTCAAATGCTAAAACAAACACAAGGTCAAGTACGGTGTTCAAAACCGCCGACACCACGAGGAAGTAAAACGGACGCTGGGAATCGCCGACCGCACGGAGAATACCGGAGCCGATGTTGTAAAGCATCAGACCGATGACACCCGAGAAGTAGATCATCAGATACGCGGTTGACTCGGGAATGACCGATTCCGGCGTCTTCATGAAGCGTATCATGAACGGCGCCATGGCGATGCCGAGGAATGTAAAGATCACCGCGAGGATGATTGTCATCAGAATCGCTGTGTGGACGGTGTCCTGCACTTTATCGTGCTTTTTTGCGCCGTAATACTGCGAGATGACAACGCCCGCACCCGAGGAAAGCCCAAGGAAAAAGCCGATGAGCATATTGATGATCGGACCGACGGTGCCGACGGCGGAAAACGCCTCATTGGAGACATAGTTGCCGACGACCCAGGTGTCGACCGTATTGTAAAGCTGCTGGAAGATGTTGCCGATCAGAAGCGGGAAGGCAAATGTGATCAGATGGCGGATGATGGAGCCTTCTGTCATGTCGACATCGCGCCGCGGTCGGATGAGATTTCTGATTGCTGTCATGATGATGCCTCTTTTTACTATGCGGTAATTCAAAGTAACTTTATTATAAACCCAAACGAGAAAAAGGTCAAGTGCTTTTCTGACATTTTCATAGAATTTGTGAAAATGCGGTGAAATTAACTTTTTGAATAAATGATGGCAGATACTTGCTTTTTCCGCCGCGAAAAGGTATAATATAGAAAAACAACAAAGATCGGAGATCAAAATATGATTTACAGAGAACTTGGCAATACAGGACTGCGTGTCAGCGAAATCGGACTTGGCGGTGAATGGCTTGCGCGTCATACGACGGAAGAAGTCAAAGCCGTCATCGATCGCTGTGAGGAATACGGCATGAACATCCTCGACTGCTTTATGTCGGGACCCAAGGTGCGTTCGGACATCGGTGCTGCCATCCGCGGCAAGCGTGACAAATGGATCATTCAGGGTCACATCGGTTCGGCACACCGCGACGGTCAGTATGTACGTACCCGTGAAATGGACGAGGTCCGTGCGGCATTTGACGACCTGCTGACCAGACTTGAAACCGATTACATCGACATCGGTATGATCCACTTTGTCGACCGTCACGACGACTGGGAGCGTGTGCTTGCGGGCGGTGTCATGGACTATGCACGCGAGCTGAAAGCAAAGGGCGTCATCGGTCACATCGGACTGAGCACCCACAATCCCGATATTGCACGTCTGGCGGCGGAGGGCGGTGACGTTGAGGTCATTCTGTTCAGCATGAATCCCGCGTATGACATGCTTCCCGCAACGGAGGTCATTGAAGATTATTTCGCTGACGAATACGACGCATCCCTTGGCGGTATCGCAAAGGAACGCACGGAGCTGTACCGCATCTGTGAGGCACGCGGTGTCGGCATTACCGTCATGAAGGCCTACGGCGGCGGTCGTCTGTTTGATGCGGCAAGATCGCCGTTCGGTGCCGCGCTGACACCCGAGCAGTGCATCCATTACTGTCTGACCACGCCTTCCGTCGGCTCGGTTCTCGTCGGATGCGAGGAGGTTTGGCATGTGGATGTCGCAATGAAGTACGAAACTGCGACGGATGAGGAAAAGGACTATGCAACCGTGCTTGCAAACGCACCGCGCCATGCGTACATGGGTCAGTGTACCTACTGCGGTCACTGCAAGCCCTGTCCCGTCGACATCGACATTGCGATGGTCAACAAGTATTACGACCTTGCAACGGTACAGAAGGAAATTCCCGCATCGGTCAGAGATCACTACGAAGGACTTGCCGTTCACGCCGATGCCTGCATTGGCTGTCAGGCATGTGAGGAGCGCTGTCCGTTTGCTGTCAAGATTGCCGAGCGCATGAAACTGGCGGCTGAGCTGTTTCGATAAGGAGGCATCATGGAACGATATCCCATTACCGAACAGGACAGAGAAATGATCCGCATCGGTCTGCAGGTGCTTGCCGAGAATTTCGATGACGGGATCTATCACCATACAGTCGGCTGTGCGCTGCGGTGTAAAAACGGTAAAATTTACAAGGGCGTCAACTGCGACGGCATCCATGGCTCATGCGCCGAGTACGTCACCATGGGGATCGCGGTTTCGAGCGGCGAGCGGGAATTTGACACCATCGTTGCCGTGCACGAAAAGCACTTGAGCGGGGTCATCCCGCCGTGCGGCAACTGCCGTCAGATGCTCTACGAATACTGCCCAGACATCAAGGTCATTGTCAACGATGAAAACGGGAATCTCATCAAGGTGAAAGCCAGAGACTTACTGCCGTTTGCGTGGGAACCTGTGGTTTGCTGAAACGAATATTTATAAAAATGGGGTTACTGCACGGTCATCATGCAGTAACCCTCTCTGTTATTCACTTTTGGATGCTTTCTCTTGCGGCTTCAGATTCACAATCAGAACCGAGCCAAGGATACAGACAATGCCGAGCACCTTCTGCCAGTTCATGGCCTCACCGAAAATGATGACGGAGAGAAGTGCGCTGACAACGGGTTCCAGTGTCGCAAGAATACCGGCAGTACCCGGTTCCGTTCCCGCAAGACCTGCGGTATAAAAGAGATACGGCAGAAGGCACGTCACGGGTCCGAATGTAAGCACGAGCGGCAATACCCAATCAGCGGATGCAAACACGGTCGGCATCGATGCAAAGTCGGCAAAGGGAACAGATGCCGCCGTGGCAAGCAGGAATGTGTAGAAGGTCACGGTCAGCGAGTCGTACTTTTCCACGCCGAACCGTCCGAAAATGCTGTACAGTCCGTAGCAAAGACCCGATGCAACACCTGCCAAAATGCCGGGAACGGAGATCACGGCACCCGGTGTCAGCAGTCCCGAGACGAGGAAGCAGCCGAACACGGTGACGGCGATGGCAATGAGCTTCGGCAATGTCAGCTTTTCATGGAAGATGAACGCCGAGAAGATCATAATGAATGCAGGGGAGGTATAGAGCAGTGCCGCGGCAATCGACAGCGAACACAGGCGCATCGAAATTTGATTGCATACGGTGAACAGCGTGAAGCTGATCAGACCCGTGCCGATGAAAATCCAGAAATCACGCAGTTTGATGCGGAATTTGGAACGGTCGCGGACGGCGATATAGATGCCCAGCAAAAGTGTGGCAACGGAGGCGCGCAGAAAGACGATCTGCAGGGTGGAAAATCCCGCCTGCCGCAGATACGTGACGAACACGCCGAGTGTACCCCAGAGCAAAGCCGCAAATAAAATCTGAAAAGCGGCACGGGCGGAACTGTTTTTTTGTATCTTCATGGTAGTGCAGTCCTTTTCTTTGATTGACATGGACAACAGTATATCACAAACGGCGCAAAAAAACAAGTATTCCGATCAAAATAAATTTGCGTGAAAAGTAACTTGAAACTTTTTGCTGAAAGCGAAAAATATCACTCGCACGAGGTGCGAATATCACTTATCATCTGCAAAAGTTTTTGCAGATGATAAATATCACATTTCGTCGCCTGCGAAATATATCACTGCAATGCCGGAAACTGTTTCGTTGACGGCATTGCCGCAGGCGGTTTGATCGGGGGTGATGCGAGATATTTTTGGGCATCGAGATTATAAAGCGCCGCAATGACATCCCATGCTGCGGCATCGAGTACACCGGTCGGAGAAAGTCCCGCAAGCGACTGTACGGCGGAAACTGCCTGTGCGGTCTGCTCGTCATAGATTCCGGTCAGCGCGGGTGCTGCAATGACTTCTGCCGTTTGTGAGAGGGTCATCAGAAGCACCTGCAAAAGCAGGAGAAACGGCTTTGGATAGGGAAGCGAGAAGAACGCATCACCGCCGACGGGATACAGCGGGGAGACCGATCTGTAACGGCGGACGTTTTGTCGGTGTGCGCGGTCAAGTGCCTGCCATGTGGTAAGATCGGCGTTTCCGGTCTCCTCCAAGCCGATGGTTTTCTGAAACGCGCGGAGTGCCGCATCTGTGGTCTCGTCGCGCACACCCGTGACGGCGGGACGCGGGAGAGTGTCATCCGCAAAGGAAAGTCCCCGCAGTTTCATCTGTAATTCGCGGATGTTGTGTTCCTTTTGGGTGTGGTCGATGGAGGTTCTGTCAATCGGTATCATGTGAATCCCTCCTTTTCAGGTGTTCGGCGAGAATTGTCCCGCAGTGCGCAGATTGCCCTCTGCAATATCGGCGGCATCATAAGCAAGTGCTGTCCATGTAATCGGTCCGACGATGCCGTTTGGCTCAATTCCTTCCAGTTCCTGAAACGCAATGACGGCAGCTTGTGTTGCCTCCCCGAAATAGCCTGTTACCGAGGGCGGTGTGATTTCGTTCCATACCCCGGCGACCGTACCGAGGTTTTCCTGCAGGACGCGGACATCCTCCCCTTGAGAACCGCGGACAAGGAACGTACCGGGGAACGGGGTCGCTGTATTGGCAAATGTCTGCTCCGGCTGTGCGAGGAGAGTACCGCGGTACGCATCGTAGATGGCATCCCATGTAAATGCGCCGACAATCCCGTCGGGTGTCAGACCTCTGCTTGACTGAAAGGCAATGACCGCATCTCTTGTCTGTGGACCGAAATATCCCGTGACAGGAATGGGCGGAATCGAATTGTCAAAGACGGCGATATAGGCAAGCAGGTATTGGAGCGTCTGCACGGCAAGGGACTGATCTCCCTCCCGCAGAACCTCGGGGAAGGCAGTCGAGATATCGGAATAGCGCAGACCCTCGGAGTTGAGCTCATTGAGTCGCTTGACGGCACCGAAAATGCGGTTGACAGCGTACCATGTCGAGCGTCCGACAATGCCGTCGGGGGTCAGATGGAAGATGCGCTGAAACTCCTTGACGGCATCCTCGGTTTCCACGGCAAACACACCGTCGGTCGGATAAATCTTCGGGATTGCGGGATAGTTGCGCGAAATGCGGTTGAGCCGCAGTTGGATGTTTTTGACATCATTGCCGACCGAGCCGAGCCGCAGAGGAACGCCGGGGTACGATTCGGGCAGATCGTCAATCGGGACATTTTGTCGGATGCTGACATCGTCCCCGTAATAATACTGCAAAATCTGATACGGCAGATATCCATCCTCGGCAAGCGGTACGGTGCCCCACTGGGAAAGTCCGTCGCAGGTTACGGTTGTGCCGTTGCAGTATTGCGTGAAGTACGGCTCGATGCCCTCTCCTTTGACGACATAGCTGTCGAAGATGTCATCGGCGATACGGGAAATGTTGTCAAAGACCGTTCTTCCCTTGACAAAATACTGGTCGTATGCGGTATTGTTGGTGATATCGAAATCGTAGCCGCGGGAGGGGTAATACTCGGTGAAGATGCGGTTGAGCGCAAAGGAGATCTGCGCATACATATTGGCGCGGATGGCGTTTTCGGGCCATGTCGGATAGATTTCGCTCGACGCGACGTTTTTGACGTAATCGAGAAACGGTACGGTGACATTGGGCGCGGGCTGATTCGGTGCGCCCAGATGGACGGTGATTGTGGTCGGAATGGTCGGTGTCACATTCGGCATGGTTCATTCCTCCTCACAGATTGTTTTCGGCGGAATCGGAGACGATGGTGAAAATACCGCCGGGTGCCTGATAGCCCTCACCCTCAGACAGCGGTACCATTTCAAAATATTGCAGAGAACGGATGCCCGAGAAAATCGGAACCTGTTCTGCTTCCTGCGGTGCAAATCCGTCGCGGTACACACGGATGCGCACAAGGGAATACGGAAGAAACGGACTGCCGGGAGATTCCGACAGCGCGGCATCGGGTGCGGGAACGGTCAGCGGCGGGGCAATGCCGGAATCGTCTGTTTCGCGCACGGCATACAAGACTTCACGGGGGGCATCTGCAGCGCTTTCCTCGGCGGGGACATAGATTTCCGCACGGACACCGGCCAGCGGATAGGCACGGTTGCCGTAGCCTGCGGAAATGATCAGCGTCCCCTCGGAGGTATCGTCTGACAGGGGCGGCGGAACACGGGAATCGGCAGGTGTTTTCTGTGTGCTGTTGAGATCCGGATACATGGCAAGCACTCCTCTCATGTTGAAAAATCCATGGGATTTCATCCGATTGTATGCACAGGAAAAACAAATTATGCTTTCTTCATTTTCCGCTTGCCATTTTTGTCCATGTGTGATATACTAAACACAACGAATCAAACCAAAGGAGGAAATAATCCCATGTCCGAATCCCAATATCCGCTCCGCTTTCACAAAGACGGACATTTCCGTATTCTGATGGTGTCCGATTTTCACGGCGGTACGAAACACAATCCCAAGCTCACCGAGGCGCTGGAGGCTCTGGTTGCCCACGCGAATCCCGACCTTGTTCTGATCGGCGGTGATACTGCGGTGGATGTGATGTTTGATGCGATCAATGAAACGAAGCTGTACGAGTATCTTTGCGAGGTGCTGACCCCGATCACCAAACGCGGACTGCCCTTTGCCCATGTCTATGGCAATCACGACGGGGAATCGGGCATGTCGAATATAGAGCAGCAGCCGATCTATGAACGGATTCCCGGATGCCTTTCCAAAGCGGGACCGGAGGATATCAGCGGTGTCGGCAATTATGTTCTTCCGATTTTGTCCTCTGCGTCAGATGACGTCGCCTATCATGTATTTGCGCTCGATTCGCACAGGGAATATACCGATTATATCGAGAAATTCGGCCTGCCTGCCGATACCGAGATTCGTCTTGACAATCCGATGTGTTCCGGCAGCCGCCAGGCGGGACCGATGTTCGATCAGGTCATGTGGTACTACGAAACCTCTGTGGAAGCCGAGAAAGCATACGGACATAAAATTCCCGCGGTGATGTATATGCATGTCCCGCTTCCAGAGCATTTCCACGCGGCACGCAATCCCGAGCAGACGCATCTGCGCGGAGCAAAGCGGGAGGCAATCTGCTGTTCCGAGCTGAATTCGGGTCTGTTTGCGGCGTGCTTGCAGAGAGGGGATGTGCGCGGCATCTTCTGCGGGC
>JAFYTT010000214.1 GCA_017558715.1 Clostridia bacterium
CGGATACCGCCTTTGCGACCGTGTGTTTCTGGAGTGGGGTGAAAAATTTGATTGGCCGGAGCTTTCCTCACCCGTCCTTCACGAAACCGGTTTCTGCTACGGTCTGCGCGATCAGATCGGCGTGCTTGCAGACGGCACCGTTGTCCCCTGTTGTCTTGACCACGACGGCGATATTCCGCTTGGCAATCTGTTTGAGATGACGCTGGATGAAATTCTCTCCTCACCGCGTGCAAAAGCCATTTACGACGGCTTTACGATGCATCGCTGTGCAGAGGATCTGTGCAGACGCTGTATGCGGGCAGGTTATTACAGACAATAAACAAAGTGCGTACTTTTGACGGTACGCACTTTGTTGATTTAATATTCTTATTATCCGTTTGCCTGTGTTTCAAAAATATCGAGCAGTTCTGCAAAATGGGCATCATATTTTTTGCTGTTCTTTTCGTACATCGAGGTAATGGTATCCGTTCCGTCAGTATCTGCCGTGCGGAAAATACGGAACAGACCGGAGCCTGTCGTGCCGATACCGCCGCCGATTGCTTCACCGTAGATCAGACCGAAGTCTGTCGTAATGGACGAACGGATGATATCGATCATTTCCGCGCTTTCTTCGTTTCTGGTATACTTTTCCTTCAGCGCAGTTTCATAATAGGTCGGACGCAGGACACGGTAGGACTCGATCGCCATGGCTTCCAGAACAGCGCCGGTACGTTCGGTATGCGCGGATGTGATCGGGATACCGAAGATCGTGACGTTGTCGGTAATCTGCGTCATGTAGCTTTCCTGTGCTTCATCAAACTTCGGACACGGAATCAGATAGAAATCGTCCTTCATATCGCGCAGTTCCTCAAAGGTATAGCACAGAACGCCGGTGACAAACAAACAGTTGCCCTCCGCAAAATACAGTCCCATGTGGTTGCCGTAATCCTTGTACTCCGGTGCACTCTGAAAATCATTGATATTCATAATGCCGTTTGTATTCTCGATCATATGGGACAACTTTTCCCAGATATTGGCGGTCTTTTCGCTCATCAGGTTCAGTTTAAGAGAACCGTCGGCGGCACGTTCCGTATACTGGACACCGCAGCCGAAGGTATACATATCGATAAACGGATATGCCATACCGACCTGGTCGGGAATATCGGTAATACCGTTGTTGTTCAGGTCAAGATAGACCTGCTGTGCGTATTCGCGCATGACATCGATCGTCCACTTTCCCGATCTGACGATATCGTAAATATTATCGTCGGGAGAGATACTGTCCAAAAGCCGCTTATTGACATATGTTCCGATAAAGCCACCGGTATACAGCGTCGTGATATCGCCCGTAACCCAATAGGTACCGTTATACGACATTTCGTCAATGTACTTTGTCGCCCAGTAAGGCTTTTCGATATCAATGTGCGGAACATCCTCGTAATTGAGGAAGTAGTTCAGAGCGGAGCCGCTGACGCTGTACGCCTGATATCCTGCCACAACATCATAAACATCGTCGCCGGAACGAATGACCTTTTCCACAGCTGCAAGCAGTTCCTTGGGATTGACCTGTTCGGGATCCGCAATTTTGACATTCAGCGCTTCCTGTACCGCAAGGTTTCGCTGATAGACCGCAGAGTCCACAATATCGGGAGAATCCTCTTCTGCGTACAGAGAACGGTACATCTGATCGATGCCGCTCCAGCCCATTTCAACAATCATCCTCACTTCTTCACCGCCGAAGTCAAGCGATTCGTCAAGAACATCGGAAATTTTGAGTTCGCCCGCTTCCTGCGTATCGGTTTCCGTCATCGATACGCCGCTTTCCATGTTGTCAGTCTGGGTTGTTACGGATGTGTTATCTCCGCATGCACACAGCACAGCGGATAAAATCATCAGAGAACAAAGCGCCGCAGATATTTTTTTCATAGTATCACTGGCTCCTCTTTCGTTTTTGATATGTTTATCAGAGTCCCGAGAATACGCGGATGGCATTTTCCACGTCGATGCGCATACCTTCTGTTGCCGCTTTTACAATGTCATGATACTGAGTAAAGGTCTTGCCCATGATCGCTTCCGCACCTGCCTTGGACATATAGGTGTAGTAGTTGATCTTGGAGATACCGAGCGAGATAACGCGGCGATAGTCCTCGACAGAAACGCCCGAGCCGCCGTGCATGACAAGCGGAACGGAAACGAGCTCGTTGATCTTTCCAAGACGGTCAAAGTCGAGCTTCGGTTCGCGGACATACATGCCGTGTACCGTACCGAATGCACAAGCGAGCGCATCAATGCCGGTTTCGGCGACAAACTTGACCGCCATATCGGGATCGGTGTAGATCGATTCGGGGTTGTCCATATCGAGTGCATTGCCGCCTTCTCTTGCACCCATCGAACCGATTTCCGCCTCAACGGACGCACCGGTCAGTGCTGCCATGCGAACGGCTTCCTTGGTCATCGCAAAGTTTTCTTCGTGAGAAAGTGCGGAGCCGTCAAACATAACTCCCGTGAAGCCGAGTTCCAGACCGCGCTTGATATAATCAAGGTCGGTACCGTGGTCAAGATGGACACAGACGGGAACGGTGGACTTCTTTGCAGCCGCAAGCATGATCGGTGCAACCTCTTCCATTGTACAAAGGCCCATTTCTTCATGAACCTGTGCGTGCATCAGAATGACGGGCTGATTCAGTGCTTCCGCCGCAGCGATGATGGCACGCAGAGAAGCGAGGTTCGGGGTGTTGAACGAGCCGACAGCAATTTTACGCTCCTCGGCAATCGCAAGAATTTCCTTTAATGTAACAAGCATGGTTATATTCTCCTTTTTTGATGATTGATTTTAATGAATGACACCATTATAGAGCGCAATCCGCGGATCACACAGCAAGATCCGTTCATCGACCGGGATTCCGTGACGGTCAGCAAGATCTCTCGCTCTCGCAAGCACATCCGCATCGTGAAGCATCGCCGGGAAATGCGCATCACAGCCGATCACCGCATGACAGCCGCATGCAGCTGCGATATCCCAGAACGGCTCATAGGGGTATGCACGTCCGCCGCCGAGTCCCAGCATATTGATTTCCAGCGGAACAGAAAGCGCCGCTGCTGTCTCGCACATTCTCTGCATATGATAACGGTAAACCGATGCGTCCCCGCGGTACGGCATCAGATCGGGATGTGCGACACAGGAAAAAGTGCCCGTTTCCAGGCCCGCAATCACGCGGTCGGCGTACATCTCAAGCTTCCATTCCTCATCTGTCGGCGCACCGGAATATCCGTCGGACCGTGTTTTGGGTCGTTCACACGGATACTCGTTTTCCAAAAAGTGCTGACCGAGGATCAGATAGTCGACGTCATATTGCAGAATCGCCGCAAGACTGCGGGAAAAATGGCGCGGGTAGTATTCCATTTCGTAGCCGATGAGAATTTCAATATCGCTTTTGTATTCCTCGCGCAGAGCCGCCAGGGTGGTGACATAATCCTCCGTCTGTTCCGGCAGCATACGGAAATCGGAGACATAGCCCTCGTCAAACAGCATCGGTGCATGATCAGAAAAGCCGAGGGTACGAATTCCCGCACGGATGGCAGCCTCTATAAATTCGCGCTCTGTTCCCTGCGCATGACGGCAGCGTGTCGTGTGCGTATGGTAATTGGCACAGAGCGGTTCGGTCTTTGTTTGTTTTTCCATGAGATTCAACTCCAATCGGCGATCCGTATCGGATCTGTTCCAGTATTATTTTACAATGGATTTGACGTGCTGTCAAGGCAAAAACATAATTTTCCCTACAGACGGAAGAATTTTTTGCCAATGATGGATATTTCCTTGATATTTTCATCACAAAAGACTTGCGAAATTGAAAAAGATGTGGTATAATATACGTTGGTATCAAATAAGTTCGGAAAGTGCGGATTTCGATATCCAATTTATCGTTTCCGTACTTATCCACAACATTTTTAAGGAGGATATGATCCATGCAAAAGAAAATCAGCAGCAATCCTTTCAACGGTACACCCGAACAGGAAGCAAAGCTGCAGGAAGTCATCGCCGCACACAAGCATGATAAGAGCTACCTGATGGC
>JAFYTT010000215.1 GCA_017558715.1 Clostridia bacterium
CGCAGTTAGCGCGTGAGATCAATGTCGCCCTTCCCGTGGAACTCTGGCGTGGAGAGCAAATTGCTTTGATGCGTGACTACTGCCGGCAAAACTTTGTCGATGCCGGGATGTGTGCGGACTTCGCCATCCACGATAACGGCACAGGAAATCCTCACGCACATATCCTGCTGACCATGCGGCCGTTCAAGGAGGACGGCACATGGGACGACAAGCAGCGCAAGGTGTACTGTCGGGACGAGCATGGAAACCGTATCTATGACCCGAAAACACGTCAATATGCGTGTGAAACCATTGCGACCACCGACTGGAATCGCCGAGAGAAAGCAGAGTTGTGGCGTTCCTCCTGGGCAAAGTTATGCAATGAATATCTTGCCCATATCGGGGAGAAGACCACCCTTGACCACCGCTCCTATGAACGACAAGGCATTTCCTTGAAACCGACCATCCATCTCTGACCGTCGGTGACACAGATGGAACGCCGCGGCATCCGTACCGAAAAAGGTGACTACAACCGCACGATCATGGAGGAACGCTCTATGATGCGCCAGGTTCGTGCCCGTGTCAGTAATCTGCACGGTTGGAGCAAAAACAATGCCAAAGGTCGCACCGAACGGATTGACAAAGATGTGCTGCGGTATCTTCTGCAGAACAATCCAAGACATACGGTCGCCCAGAAAGACCGCTGTCTCAAAGCTGTGAGTTACATAGAGATCAATCGGATTCAGACACCGGCAGACATCCACAACAAGGTCGAAGGATTGAACACGCGGTATTATCGTCTCAACAAAGCCCAGCAGGGTGCGGAAACGGAAATCCGTACCATGACGGAGCATCTTCGGATGTATGAGATCTGGAAGTACAGTTGGCGGTATCAGCGGAAGCTGGAACGTCTGAGCCGGAAACGCCGCAGACGGTTTGAACAGCGACACGCAAGCAAGCTTCATGCATACCACACCGCCATTGACTACTTTGCAGCGCATGAGCTATCCATGGAGGATTGGAATCCTCCCCGCTGGAAAAGCAGACTGGAAAAGGCTTGCAAGGAACGGTACGATTGCGAATTTGTTCAGACCGATGTTAAGAAAGAACTGGAATGTCTTGAAACCATTCGCCAGGCGATGAATGAGATGCATCGTATGCAGAGACAACGACAACCGGAATATGACAGAGGGGAGAGATAATTCGCAGAAACCGGATTTTCTGACTGGTTTTAGCAAATAAAAAAATACAAGGAGTCAAAAGTACGTGTACCAAGTGTACCAAACGCACCGATTCAGTACACAAGTACACTTGGTACACGTACTTTCATGTTCGTGAAAATTTTTGTTATACAAGGAGGACATTGCCTATGGCTGAAAACAAGAGAAATACATCTATTACATCAAACCCCATGATTGAAAACATTTCCTATTACAAAACCGCGCAGGACGGCAAGTTATACTTCTGCAGCGGAAAAACGAGAATTGAGGTTGTCGAGCATTTTGCAGATCACGGAAAAACGCTCGATGTTCTCGTTGAGGATGTCATCACGCATGCCGCCGGTGCAAATACCGGAAATATACGATTGAACTGATAAATTCATATTGAACAAATCCCGCGTTTATGGTATAATAATTACAGTGGTAAGTATTGTAAGCGTGGGTTTGTTATTAGAAAACAGGAGGACTTTCATGAAACAAACCTACAATACCGCATTATATATGAGACTCAGCCGTGATGATGAAAATTACGGCGACAGCGTATCTATTGAAACACAAAGAACCATCCTGCGGCAGTTCGCAAAAGAAAATCTGCTTCATGTCGTCGATGAATATGTCGATGACGGCTGGAGCGGAACAAACTTTGAACGTCCTAACTTCAAGCGCATGATGGACGATGTGGAATCGGGCAAGGTTAACTGTATTGTAACAAAGGACTTATCCCGTTTCGGTCGTGAACACGTCATGATGGACTACTATCTGGAATTCGTGTTCCCCGAAAAGAATATCCGCTACATTGCCGTTTCGGACAATGAGGATACCGAAAAGGGACTGTCCGACTTCGTGCCATTCAAAAATCTGTTCAACGAATGGTTTGCCAAGGACACCAGCCGTAAAGTCAAAACCGCGCTTCACGCCAAGTTTGCCGCAGGTCAGCATATCTGTACATACGCGCCGCTCGGTTACAAGAAGCATAGCGAAGTCAAGAATCTGATCGAGATCGACGAGGAAACCCGCTGGATCATTGAGAAAATCTTTGATCTTGCTTATCGCGGCGCAGGCGCTGCCAAAATCACAGGGATTCTCATCGATGAGCGCGTTCCCACACCCGGTTGGCTCAATTACACGCGATACGGAACGTTCGCCAACATTTACGCTGATGCTCCCGAAGACAAACGATATGCATGGACAATCTCGCAGGTCAAGAGTATTCTCAAAGACGAGATTTACATCGGCAATTCCGTTCACGGCAAGCAGACGAATATCTCCTACAAGAACAAGAAGAAAATACGCAAACCCGAAGAAGAATGGTTTCGTGTGGAGAACACCCACGATGCCATTATTTCAAAGGAGGTATTCAATCAGGTTCAGGAGCAGATTGCAAGTCGACGCAGGGTACAGAAAGACGGCACGACGCAGATTTTCGCAGGTCTTGTCCGATGTGCCGACTGCGGATGGTCTATGAGTTTCGGAACGAACAGAAGCAACAGCAAGCCGTTCAGCTATTTCAACTGTACCTCATACCGTCAGTTTGGCAAAAAACATAGCAACTGTACTGCGCACTATGTCCGCTATGATACCCTTTATACCTATGTTCTCACAAGAATTATCTATTGGTGGCAGCAGGTGCAGACGGACGAAGCTGCTCTGATCGAGAAAATTCTCAAAGCAGGTGACAAGGAAACAGCGGCACA
>JAFYTT010000216.1 GCA_017558715.1 Clostridia bacterium
ACCCGTCGCACCGGCGATCAGACCGTGGCGGTTTGCCATCGACGGTTCGAGATAAATGGGATTCTGCCCCGTTGCAAGCCAGATTTTATGTTGATCCTTGATATACATGGTGATTCCTCCGCACTTTGCTTTATATGGGTTCATTATATCACAGAAGCGGAAAAATAGCAAGGAAATTTTGAAAATACAGTATTTCTTCCGAAACAATCAGCATCTTCTGTATGGAAATCACAAATGAAATATGCTATAATAGAATCACAAAGTACTTATGAATATTTTTTGAGGAGGCAGATACGATGTCTATCGGATCAACAATCAAAAAACTTCGCCGCGAACGGGATATGACACAGGAACAGCTTGCGGAATACCTCGGCATTACCGCCAATGCGGTTTCGCAATGGGAGTGTAATAAGACTGCGCCGGATATTTCACAGCTTCCGATTCTTGCCAATCTATTTGAAGTAACAACTGATTTTTTACTTGGCGTTGATATATCACAGAAGCAAACTGCGATTGAACAACTATGCAAAGAAGCGTGGCAATTATGCAACAAAGGAGATAAAGCCGGCGCTGTTCAAACCATGCGGCAAGCACTGATCAGGTATCCTAACAGTTATCAGATGATGTCTGATCTTGCGATTTTTCTGTATCAACGTGCTTTTCAGCAAAACTGTACACAGGAGGAGTTCGATTCATTCTGCACAGAAGCTGGCGTTGTGATTGACAAAATCCTCGCCGACTGTCACGATATGAAAATTCAAGGAACTGCAATGGAGCTCGCATGCAGCATCTATCCGGAAATCGGGCGATATGATGATGCGCTCCGCTTGATTTTCGATATCCCGGACATCTCAAAAGATGAAATGCTGACCGCACTGTACACAGGTGAAAAACGAATTGCTCATATCAAAGATATCATATGCAAATCAGTCAGTGCAGCAGCCGATCAGACCATTTGGCTTGCATCACAGCACCAAGAGGACGGTTCCTCTTTGTTTGACGAACAGACTCGAATCGTGTTGTACGAAAAAGCAATTTCATTTTACAAAACACTCTATGAAACAGAAGACTATTTCTTTGATGCCGAAAGCCTTGCCTTTGCAGAAAAACATCTTGCAAACATCTATGCTTCCCAAAAGGATTCCGAAAATACTCTGTTTCATCTTGCAGAATGTGTCAAATATACCCTCATCTTTGACACTTATGACGAAACAAAAGAGACATATACTTCTATCATTCCTTACGGACGCACACCTGTCGGCATCAATCGAAATCAGCAATGGAATACAAGTCATGAAATGTTGATGCGATTGCATCAGGATGACAATTATGAATTTCTGAGGGATAATAACACATTCAAAGCATTGATCGAACGACTGAAACAAACGGACAATATGCTGTAAACCATTTTAGGGCTGCTGCACTGATTGCGCAACAGCCCTAAATTCACCCCGCCATCCCAAGCATATTCTCAATAAAAATCCCATACCCACGCTGCGGCTGGTTGACCATGACGTGCGTGATGGCACCGACGAGTTTTCCGTTCTGCAAGATCGGTGATCCCGACATTCCCTGAATGATCCCGCCTGTTTTTCCAAGCAATTCCGCATCGGTCACCTCAATGACAAAATTCTTGTTCGACACATCCGAAAGATCGCCGATGGACACAATGCGGATTTCGTATTCCCGCGGGGCACCGTCATCGAGCGTACACATCACCGTCGCGTCTCCTGTCTGCAAATCCCGCGCATGTCCCATCGGAATCGGCGCAATATCCGGCAAAGAGGTAAACACACCGATCACCCCGCACGGCGTGTTGTCAAGCAGCGTTCCCGTGCGCACCCCCGTAAAACTGCCGCGCAGCTCGCCCGGATTGCCTGCCGTCCCGCGCACAATCTCACCGACTGTTACCCCAAGCGTTGTTCCCCGTGCCAATGGCAGAAGCGCACCGGTGGATGCGTCGCAGATACCGTGACCGAGACCGCCGAAGACACCCGTTTCGGGATCAATGAATGTCACCGTCCCGATGCCCGCCGTCTGATCACGTGACCAGATCCCTGCGCGGAAAATTCCATCCGGCGCCCGACACGGTGTCACCGAAATCGTTTCACTTGCACTGTCCTTGCCGCGAATGACGGACAGTACCGCTGTTTTCCCGTCCAGCCCGTCCTTAGATACTGCCGCAGACAGTGCCGCCGCAGATGACACCGTCGCTCCGTCCACCGCCGTGATCACATCGCCGACACGCACTCCCGCATCCTTTGCCGGACAGCATCCGCTCACCACATCCTCAAGCCCCACAACGAGAACACCTTCCAGACCGCACCGCACTCCGAACAGCATCCCGCCCGGAATCAGACTGCGCTCCTCATACGCGCGTACCGTGACCGTTTTAAGCGGAACCACACCGCCCAGCGTCAGCGTCACACGGTCGCTTTCACAGAAAACGGGATTCTGATGCGGCAAAGGCATGTCAATTCCGGGAATCACTCCACCGTCAGCGGAAACAATTCCCTGTCCGTAAACCGAGATGGTATCCGGGCAAAGATAATCTACCCCGCCAAGCATACAAAGCATCGCGGCATAAACCGCCAGCAGTCCGATGAGCATCCGCTCCAGCCGCGGAGGACAGCGTCTTTTGCGCACGCCACGCGTCTTGTTTTTGATATCCTGTATCATGATCGTTTTTTCCTTTCCCCTCGCACATCGCCGCAAAGCACAGCGGCAGTTCTGCATCATACGCCAATAGTCTCCGCATACAGACGTACGGTTATGAGTGACAATATGCGGTGCATCATCGCCATTCTGACAAAAACGGCAAAATTCGTCTTTTCAAAAAAATATCGCGGTTCTGTTGACAACAAATCCTGTTTATGATACACTATGTGTAACCGTACGATGTTCCGATCAGAGGATAGCCGCAAACACGCGATTTCATTCCGGTCGGACAAAAATCAAAAAATATTGAAAAGGATGCTTTTGTTTTTTCAAAAGCAAATGGTAGAACCATGCATAAAATAATGGAAGAAATGCAGGCGATCCGCGTTCGTACAACGCTTGAAAATCTGCGCAGAAACAACTTTGAAGCCGTATATGTTCCCAACGCCCGGGATGCGCTGACCGCGCTGAAATCGTATCTGACACCGGGATGCACCATCGGTGTCGGCGGTTCCGTCACGCTGGATGAAATCGGCGCAATCGACCTGTTCCGTTCGGGAGATTACATTTTTCTTGACCGTTATGCGCCGAATCTGACACCTGATGAGCTGAAGAACATCATGCGCCGCGCCATGACCTCCGATGTCTTTGTCATGAGCACCAATGCCGTCACCGAGAACGGGGAACTTTACAATGTCGACGGTCGTTCCAACCGTGTTGCACCGCTGCTGTTCGGTCCCGATTCCGTGGTTGTCGTTGCCGGAATCAACAAGATCGTTGCTGATATCGACGAGGCAGTCCATCGCCACAAGACGGTCGCCGCTCCCGCCAATTCCGCACGTCTGCGCTGCAACAATCCCTGTGTCCGCACGGGTAAATGCGTCTCTCTGATGCGGCAGACCGATGAAGAAATGTGTGCCGGCTGTGCCTCCGAGGACCGCATCTGCGCAAACTATGTCATCTCCGCACGCCAGAGAGAAGCGGGACGCATCAAGGTGATCCTTGTCGGCGAAACGCTTGGGTTTTGATTTGTCCATTATGAAACTTGCTTCCTATAATTTATGGGATTCTCCCGCCGGTATGCCGTACAGACGGGAACAGATTGTTTCTGCTTTATCCGCTCTGCATGCCGACATTCTCTGTTTGCAGGAGGACAGTGCGGAAATTGACTTGCAGTCAGCGCTTCCAGACCTGCCGTTCTGTGCCTGTCATCGGGAGGCTGGTCTGACAATCCTGAGCCGATATCCGATCAAAGACAGCCTGTGTATGCCATACGCGCTTGCGATCACGGTGTCCTATGGCATATACACGCTTTGCGTTGTCAATGTTCATCTGCCGTGGCAGAGTGCACTTCTTCGGGAAGAAGCCGTCGTTGCGATGACCGATACGATTTCGGCTGCAGTCGCAGATTATATCATACTCGCAGGAGACTTCAACTGCTCCGACACTTCTGCCGTCCAGCGTTTTCTGCTCGGCGAACAATCTCTTCACGGTCATGATACATACTATTTTGACCTTGCCGAGGCTTATGCAGACATGACGGGAATCCCTCCGTCACCGACGCTGGATTTCCGCCGTAATCCGCGATGGGGTGTCGTTGACCCACCCAATACGCTTGAAAAAACACAGCGCTTCGATCGG
This sequence comes from Clostridia bacterium, assembly GCA_017558715.1. Classification (GTDB taxonomy): domain Bacteria; phylum Bacillota; class Clostridia; order Oscillospirales; family CAG-272; genus RGIG3925. Next base: position 4,300 of record JAFYTT010000216.1, read on the forward strand.
ATCCTGCTCGCAAATCCGTATCCGACCCCTGCACCGATGCTGACAAATTTCGTCGTTTTCGGTTCTGAAATTTCAGAAGAAACCCGTCTTGCACCGTCCGATCATCTGGGTGTGTATGCAGACCTTGATTTTTCTTGATTTTTCCGAAATTATTTTTCAAAAACGCTTGACAACGCGCATATATCATGGTATAATATCATAGTAAAACAAAGCAGAACGATCTCCGTTCTCACCGTCATTGTGTTATATGCCGGTTGATACCATGATACAACACCCCGTCGCGGACTTTTCTGTGCATGGGTATGAATGGATGCGGAGACCGAAATGCGGTTTTCGCATTTTTTAATTATCAAATGGAGGTGCTTGGTTATTAGCACAAAAGAGCTGCAGATCAATGAGCAGATCCGCGCAAATGAAGTCCGACTGATCGGAGCGGACGGTGAGCAGGTCGGTATCGTCAAGCTTGCCGCAGCGCAGGACATGGCAGATCAGAAGAATCTCGACCTCGTCATGATTTCTCCGAACGCAGAACCGCCGGTATGCCGCATCATGGATTACGGCAAATACCGCTTTGAGCGCATCAAGAAGGAAAAAGAAGCCCGCAAGAATCAGCAGGTCGTCAAGGTCAAGGAAATTCAGCTTTCCTGCACCATCGACACGCACGATTTCGAAACCCGCGTCAACCACGCGCACCGTTTCCTCGCAGACGGCAACAAGGTCAAGGTCATTGTCAAGTTCAAGGGCCGCGAAATGAGCCATCTTGACAACGGACGCGAAGTCATCGGTCGTTTCCTGGAAGCATGTGCCGATGCAGGCTCCACAGACAAGAAGCCGACTCTCGAAGGTCGTTCGATGTCTGTCATCCTCTCTCCCCTCAAGAATTAATCCCGCTCAATGCATCGGTCAGCCGCGTGCAAGTCACCGGGTACCGCATCAAACACTGTTAAAATTTCACCCGAAAGGAAGTATAATACTATGAAACTCAAGTCCCACAGAGCATCTGCTAAGAGATTCACCCTCACCAAGAGCGGTCTCGTTAAGATGAACCATTCCCACCACCGTCACAACCTCGGTCTGAAGACCGCAAAGAGAAAGAGACACCTCCGCACCGGTACGTATCTCTCTTCCTGCTTTGCTCCTACGATCAAGGCTATGATCGCTCCTGCACATAAGTAATTTTCTGCAGAAGACGTCGAACAATACAAGAATTACACGAAATAACGGAGGATTAAATAATGGCAAGAGTTAAGGGCGCGATGATGACGCGCAAGAGAAGAAATAAGGTTCTGAAGGCTGCTAAGGGTTACTGGGGTGCTAAGTCCAAGCACTTTAAGATGGCTAAGCAGGCCGTCATGAAGTCCGGCAACTATGCATTTGCAGGCAGAAAGATGAAGAAGAGAGACTTCCGTTCTCTCTGGATCACCCGTATCTCCGCAGCAGCAAAGATCAACGGCATGAACTACTCCACCCTCATGCATGGTCTGAAGAAGGCTGGCATCAACCTGAACAGAAAGATGCTTTCTGAAATCGCAATCGCTGATGCAGAAGCATTTGCAGCAATCTGCGCACAGGCTAAGGCTGCTCTCTAATCCAAGTCAACAATAACCGAAACCAAAGTGTTCCATGAGTGCACTTTGGTTTTGTCGTTATTTTGTCCCATTCAAAAAGCACGGAAATACCGCCAATTTCCCCGCAAAAATGACCGTTTACGAAAAGGAGCCGTCAAAAAATGCCTGATTTCACCCCGAAAATCATCACCTCGCGCAGCAATCCCCGCATTGTCGACGCGGCAAAGCTGCAGGAAAAAAAGCACAGAACCAAGACAGAACGCTTCTTTTTTGAAGGTCATAAGCTCTTTTCCGAGGCACGGATGACGCACGCTCCGATCGAATGTGTCATCGCAGAGGAGCATGCATACGAAAAATATGCCGACCTGTTTGCCGATCCCGACTTTGAAATTCTCGTGGTTCCATCGTCCGTTTATGAGAAAATCACGGCAGAACAGGCGCCGCAGGGCATTTACTGCATTGCAAAATCTTTACATAATTTGTATTTTTCTCATACAAATGCAATGAATGGTTCACAATTCGGGGATATAATAAATACAGAATCCCCTCAAAAACTGCTCATCTGTGACGGTCTGCGAGATCCCGGCAATCTCGGAACAGTCATCCGAACCGCCAACGCGCTCGGATTTGACCGTCTGATTCTGTCCTCCGACTGCGCCGATGTGTACAACCCCAAAACCGTGCGAGCGGCAATGGGTGCGCTGTTCCGTCTTCCGATGGTCATCACAGAGGACATTCCCACAGCAATTACCGATCTGCGCACATATGGATATGATGTCCGCGCCGCCGCCCTGACCGATACGGCACAGCCGCTCGGTGCATACACCGTGACACCGAAGACCGTCTTTGTCATCGGCAACGAAGGACACGGACTGTCCGAGCAGACCATTGCCGCGTGCTGCGGTTCCGTCATCATCCCCATGGCAGAGGGTGCGGAATCCTTCAACGCCGCCATCGCCGCTTCCATCCTGATGTGGGAGCGCACCAGAATATAAACAACGAAAGGACGGATTTCCCATGGATGCGAATCTGTACTGGGTCTGGCTTGCCGAAGCACTCGGTCCTGCCAGCGACTGTTTCCTTGCATTGCTGGAACATTTCAAATCAGCAGAAGCCATATACCGCGCTGGAAAAGATGAACTCGAAGCCTGCGAAAAATGCAAAACGCCTGTCATTCCGTCCCTGCTTGATAAGAACACAACACAGGCACAGCGCATTCTTGACCGATGTGAGACACTCGGTGTCGGAATCCTGTCGTTCTGTGATCCGCTGTACCCCGAACGTCTGCGGCAGATTCACAGACCGCCCGTCGTGCTTTACTATCGCGGATTTCTTCCCGATTTCCCCAACCGTCTCGCCATTGCCGTCGTCGGAACGCGCGGTATGACCGAGGAAGGACGCAGAAACGGATACCGCCTTGCTTATGAACTCGCAGTCACCGGAACCGTCGTGGTCAGCGGAATGGCAATCGGCATTGACGGCATCGCCCATGTCGGTGCGCTCGATGCGGGCGGCACAACCGTCGCTGTACTCGGTTCCGCCATCGACAATCCGTATCCGTATGAACACAAACCCATCTATGACCGTCTGATCCGTCAAGGCGGTGTCATTTCCGAATATCCGCCCGGTATGCGGACACAACGCTGGCATTTTCCGCAAAGAAACCGCATCATCTCCGGTCTCTGTCAGGGAACACTGATCGTGGAAGCCGGTGCCAACAGCGGCGCGCTGATCACCGCAAAGGAAGCGCTCGCGCAGGGACGCAATGTCTTTGCCATGCCCGGGGACGCCAACAATCCCTCGCGTGTCGGTACCAACAACTTAATCAAGGCAGGAGCCACAGCCGTCACGGAGACCGCCGATATTCTGAAGGTCTATCACTCCCTGTACAGTCCCGTACTCCGCCCGGAAAACCTCTCGGATCCCGCATATTTTTCCGCGTATGACGACAAACTGAAATACGGTCAGCAGCGCGTAGGCGAATACCAAAACGGCTCCGCTTATAAAAAATCCGCACCGCAGCCGCAGGATCATCCCAAAGAACAACCATCTCCCCACAGAGATCGTTCTGCCCCGAAAACACAACCGCTGCGCGAAGTTCCGTATACAGACGAAGACACCGCCCCCATGATGGAGCAGGCTCCGCTCGTCGCACCGTCTGTTACACCTGCCGCACAGCCTGCAAAACAGGAAGATTCCCCCGCAGAAGCCCCCGCCGCTCCCGAAAAAGGAAAGCAGGTCGATGCCCTTCCCAAGAACATGCCAGAAGGCTTGACCGAGG